>JAGLTT010000072.1 GCA_023135135.1 Dehalococcoidales bacterium | reverse complement strand
GGACCTGATGCTTATCGGAATCGGCCTGGCTCTCGTTTTCGGGGCTATCTGGCTCTGCAGTCACTGGCCGCCGCTTTTTAAAAAGCACTGGCTCTGGGCGGTGGCGATAGTCAGCGCTTTCCTGACGTTGCTGGCGGTGACTTTCGTCCAGATACCGCTACAGTATTATACGGGGTTGGCCCTGAATCATTTCTGGAGTTATGAAGTCATGGCAACCTGGCTGCTGCTGGCCGGAATACCGATGATACTGCTCAGCGGACTGGTGCAGGAAGGCGCCAAGATGGTGCCGATGGTATTCTGGTGGTGGCGCAGCGGTAGAAATATCAGCCCCAGGCTGGGGCTGGCCATCGGGGCGATTGCGGGAGCGGGCTTCGGCATCTTCGAGGCTGTCTGGGTACATGGCAGGATGTTTGCCGCCGGCTGGACGCTGGACGCAATTCAGACGGATGGCTTCCTCGGGATTGCCGGGTTCTGGGAGAGGTTCTTTTCCGCAGGCTTTCATATCGCGGTTTCCGCTCTTGCCGGTTACGGGTTGGCCAAAGGTAAAGGGTGGCAGTTCTACCTGATCGTCGCCGTTCTGCACGGCCTTTTGAATTACGGGGTACTTTTACTGCAAAAAGGGTACGTTACCCTTGTGCAGCTGGAGACCTATGTGGCCGTGGTGGTCGTGATAGTAACGGCTGTAGTCCTCATACTGCGCTGGCGGAGGAGTGAAGAGGAAGAGGTTGAATCGGCTGAGTCGGTTGAACCGGCTGAAAAGATTGAACCGACCGGAATAGATATCTAAATGCGTTTGAATTTCAGCCTGAGAACCTGCTTCGTGTTTCGCGTAACCTTGACGCGTTCGTCGATGCGGTAGCCGACCGCCCAGAGTATTAGCTCCGGCGAACAGACAATGGGGATGCGGCGGCGCCAGGTCTGAGGAATCCGGGCGTCAATCATAAACTCGTTGAGCTTCTTGGGTCGGTCCATGCCCAGCGGCTGAAAGCGGTCGCCGGGGCGGCGATGGCGGACTGTTAGCTTATTCCCGGTTTTATCGTAGTTAAAATGAGCTATAAAGTCGTCGGTAATGTTGCCGACCTCAGTGTATTCCGATTGTGGAATAACAGTGGCTTCGATGTTCCAGCCGGGAATGGTTGTCTGACCGGGTATGTTCAGTTCGGTCTCATCTCCCAGAGGCGGGAACGGACATAGAGACACCGGGTCCGGGGACAGCACGTACCTGTCATACTCGATAGTGAAGTTAAGGCCGTCGGGCAGGCCGATTACTTTCCCGGCCGGTTTGTCCAGGGCGTCCATTATGTCTTCGATGTGACCTGCCTCGATGTCTTTCAGGTTGCCCAGCAGCGTTTCCACGGCGGCGCGCAGCAGGTGGCGTTTCAGGGCGGACGGCAAAGCCGAAAACTCCTTCTTGCTGATAACGACAGAGCCTTTTTCTGCATGCGCAACCTTATCCCACTGTCGGGCAACCTCTTTATCAATGAACGCTAAATCGTCGGCGGCAATGCGCGCCGTACGGAGCAGGGCCTCGGCCACCTGTGGATTGTAACCCTGGAGTTGCGGCAGGAGCTGGTGGCGGATTTTATTCCGGAAAGGCTCCGGCGAAAGGTTGGAGGTATCGGTGCGGGGTGCCAGACGATGTCGGCGGCAGTATGCGGTCGTTTCTTCACGGGTCAACTCAAGCAACGGCCTCAAAATAACGAGGCTGTCGTCCCCGGACTGCCAGCGGCTGACGGGCAGAAGCCCCCGCAGTCCCCGCGTGCCGCTGCCCCGGAGCAGGTGCATGATAATGGTCTCGACATGGTCGTCGGCGGTATGTCCCACCGCCACCCGCGCCGCCCCGATTTCTGCGGCGGTCTGAGCCAGAAAAGAATAGCGGACTTCACGGGCCGCTTCTTCCGGAGAAAGGCGGTGCTGCAATTGGTAGGCTTTAACATCTCTTGATTCTATAGTGGCGGGTATCCCCAATCGGTGAGCCAGGTCGGCGACGCAGGCGGCATCGGTATCAGACTCGGCGCCGCGCAGTTGATGATTGAGATGGGCAACGTACAGCTCTATTTCCAGCTCTTTTTGCAGTTTCCAGAGGATGTGAAGCAGGCAGACGGAGTCGGGACCCCCGGATACGGCTACCAGCAGCTTTTGCTGTCCGGTAACGAGGTCATGTTGCCGGATAAAGCGCCGTACTTTCTGCTCTGGAGTTAATTTTGACATATCGGTCACTTTACTCTCCCGGCCCTTATTATTTCGCCTGGAGAATGAGTTTGGTGCGGTGTATGGATACAGGGTACTTTTCAAAGCCGAGGGCGGCGGCAACCTGTTCCGGCCTTCCCGAGCCGTTGCTGTCGCAGCGCAGCCTCATTCCGATTTTACAGCGTCCGGCATGACAGTCGTTAAGCCATACATCGTCGACCAGTACCCTCAGGTCATAGTGGCGCGGCCCGGTGTCCCGCTGGTGCTGCCAGGGAAGGCTCTCCTTTGCCAGCAGCGCAGTAATAACCGATTCAACATCCTCCTGCCCTTTTTCGGTTTCCACCTCGACGTCATATTCGGCAAAGCGTACCTGGGATTGCAGCGACGGCATGGTTAAAGGCGTGTTATAGACCTGGCCGATTTCAATACCGCGCGGCAGTTGACGGCTGACGGCGGTGGCGAAGGCGTGGGGCGATGACCATTGCGACAGGACAACGTCCATCAACTCGGCTTCGCTGGTTACGCCCAGGGCCAGGGGTACCGCCAGTGACATGCGGGGGTGGGGATTAAATCCCTCCGAGTAAGCCAGGGCTACCCCGGCACGGTTGAGTGACCGCTGCCACAGGCGCATTAAATCGAGATGGGAGATGTACTTTATCTCTTCTCCCCGGTTAAATCTGATACGTAGACGCTGCATATTCTTCCTCGGGTTTTAATATCGTCAGTGCGGAGATTTCTCAGTTATCCAGGTGTTTATCGCTATTCTTGTTACGCTCTTCCTGCGCCGCCGCGGCCTGACGCTCATTGGTCAGCAGGATTTTCTCAATCTTGAGTCCCTTCATCTCGGTAATAACCATCTTCAGGCCCTTATAGCGTAGCTGCTCGTTGCGACGGGGTATATGGCCCAGCAGGCTGAGTATAAAGCCGGCGACGGTCTCATAGTCTTCCCCCTCCGGCAGGTCGAGTTCCATCTCTTCATTAACTTCATCGATGCGCATACTGCCGTCAATCTGGAAGGTATATTCATTAATTATTTCGTAGTCCTTTTCCACCCCGGCCAGCTCGTCGCCGACCTCCCCGACGATTTCCTCGACCAGGCGGGTAAGGGTGACGATTCCCGCCGTTCCACCGTATTCGTCGATGACTACTGCCATCCGGTAGTTTTCGTCACGCATTTCGGTAAAGAGTTCGTCAATATGCTTGGACTCGGGGGCGAAATAGGGCGGGCGAACCAGGTCGTCAATGGTGCTCTCCTCGGTGGCGGTGCCTTTGGCCAGGGCCATGAGCACGTCCTTCACCGAGAGAACACCTACGACGTTATCCATGTTCTCTTTATAGACAGGGAAGCGGGACATGGGATTTTCGGCGTAGAGCGCCAGAAGGTCGGACAGCCTGGAACCCTCCGTAATGGCGATAACTTCCGGGCGGGGCACCATAACCTCGTCGGCGGGGCGGTCACCGAACTCGAAGACCTTGTGCAGCAGCCTGGCTTCGGCTTCTTCCACGGTGCCTTCTTTATGCCCCACCGATATCATAGTGCGGATTTCATCGGGACTGGCCAGCGTCCTGGAAACCGGCATTCCCCCGAATATCCTGGCGAACCCCGAGGCTATCCAGCTTAATGCTACCACAAACGGCATGAAGACCCAGGATACCAGCCCGAGCGGGCGGGCGTAAAATAGCGCCATCTTTTCCGAATGCCGGGCGGCGAACGACTTGGGGGTAGTCTCGGCAAAGATGAGGATAACTACGGTGATAATCGCGGTGGCGATAAGGATACCCTGCTCTCCCCACGCGGAGACCGCCAGCGCGGTCACCAGAGCGGCGGCGGCGGTGTTGACCAGATTATTACCCAGCAGGATGGCGGAGAGTAGCTTTTCCGGCTTCTCAACCATTCCGGCCACCAGCTTGGCACCTTTTACCCCGGTGCCGACAAGATGCCCCAGCCTTACCTTTTGCAGGGCGAGGAAAGCCGTCTCCGAGCTGGAAAAGAAGGCGGATAAACCGATGAATATGATAATCAATATCAGGTATGTTATTTCCTGGCCACCCATTACATCATTCCTTCTCTATTTCAGGTTTCAATTTCGTTTGTTTTTCCCGGGTCAGCAGGATTTTCTCTATCTTCTGACCTTTCATTTCGGTTATCACTATCTTTAATCCCTTATATCGCAGCTGCTCGTTGCGCCGGGGTATGTGCCCCAGCAGGATGAGGATGAAGCCGGCGACGGTCTCATAGTCCTCTCCTTCGGGCAGGTCCAGTTCCATCTCTTCATTAGCTTCATCGATGCGCATGCTGCCGTCAATCTGGAAGGTGTATTCGTTGATTATCTCGTAGTCCTTCTCCACCCCGGCCAGCTCGTCGCCGACCTCCCCGACAATCTCTTCGACCAGTCGACTCAGGCTGACAATCCCCGCCGTGCCGCCGTATTCATCGACGATTACCGCCATCCGATAACCATTGTCGCGCATCTCGAAGAAAAGCTCGTTGATGCGCTTGGTCTCGGGGGTGAAGTAGGCCGGCCGTACCAGGTCGTCGATGGTGCTCTCGTTGCTGATGGTACCCTTAGCGCGCGCCATGAGGATGTCCTTCACCGAGAGGACGCCGGCGACATTATCCATGTTGTCCTTGTAGACCAGGAAGCGGGAAATTGGCGATTCCGTGTAGAGCTTCATAAAGTCGGTAATGGTGGAGCCCCGCTGAAGAGCGACCACTTCCAGGCGCGGCACCATGACCTCGAGAACGGGGCGGTCGCCGAAGTCGAAGACCTTGTGCAGCA
>JAGLTT010000071.1 GCA_023135135.1 Dehalococcoidales bacterium | reverse complement strand
GATAACTCTGAGGAGGATAAAGAGGTTTCAGCCGGGCCCCACAGACCTCTGAATGAGTTATCAATCGAACCCGAAGATAAACTCGCCGAAATAGATGATGCCGGGGCAGGCACGGATGTCCCTGAGGAAGAGGGCGAAGAAATCAAGGTAGTTGAGGTAAGCACGGAAAGCGCACCGCCGCCGGAAGGAGAAAAGGAAGTAAGCCTGGATAATGGCGACGGCGATTCCATTAATAACCTTTTCAGCGACGATGAGGAGGAGGAAAATCCGCTGGCCAACCTCGTCAAATCACTACCCGATGTTACAGCCCAGGAACTGGTGGACGATTTGGACGAGATAAAGGGAATAATAAAGGAATGGCAAAGAGGCTAAATTATACATACCGTCCAGTCCGGGGATTCCTGTCGACAGGACTGAGGGAATACCCCGATAAAATAGGGGGTTATCATGGTTGCTCCCCATGGCAGCGCAGTAGTAGCCTGAAATTGCAGGGCAACTGTAAAACATTGCCTGCGATAACTGCTGTAATTAATCAAGCCGTGGTGGAAAAAGCGACCGTACCCTATAGCTAATTAGGGAGGCCGGAGATGAGTTACAAACGTAATAAGAAAAGCTGGTGGTCAAATCCACACCTGAAATACATCACAGGCATAATGGTGCTTTGTTCCATCATTTACTATCTACCCGTAATCGGAGGCCTTTTTGGCTGGACATCACTGGAGAACTCCCTTAACAGCCTTCACAATTTCTACGGGATTGACTTCCTGGGCCTGATATTCTTCATCCCGGTGGTTTACACCGCCTATGTACTCGGCGTGATACCGGCTATAATGACCGCCTTTATTACCATGATTATCCTGTTACCGCACGCCATACTGATAGACACCTACCCCAATGCCATGTTCAAACCCACGGCCTTCGTTATCATCCTCAGCGCTGTCGGTGCCGTAGTCGCCATGCTGCAGAAAAGCGAACAGGCGCACCACCAGAGGATGAAAGAGATGAAATGCCTCTATGATATCGGCAAGGCGGCTGAAGAGAGTCGCTCCGTAGATAATTTCCTGTCGCGGGTAGTGGGACTTATTCCCCAGGCCATGCAGTCCCCCGAAGAAACCAAGGTGAGAATCACCTTTCACGACCAGGTCTTCAAGAGCGATAACTTCCAGAAATCATTCAGCAAGATAACCACGAACCTGGTAGTCGGCGGGGAGACCATGGGGCTGGTAGAGATATACTCGTCCCGCGATAATCCCTATTTAAAGAAGAGAAACCACCTGACCAAGACCCTCGTCGAGAGAATCGGCGGCGCCATCCGGCAGGTGGAGCTGGAGCAGTCACTCCAGGGCTACTACGAACAACTTGAGGACGAGGTTGATATCAGGACAAAAGACCTGGAGCAGGTACAGGAGAAGCTCATCCGTTCCGAGAGGCTGGCCGCCGTGGGCGAACTGGCCTCGGGCGTCGGCCATGAGCTGCGTAATCCCCTTAACGTGATAAGGAACTGCGCCTACCTGCTCAACATGGCCGTCACCGAGAAAGGCGATGAAGAGGCAGCGAATACCCTGCAAGTCCTGGATAAGCAGATTGACATATCCAATAAAATCGTTACCGACCTGCTGGACTTCACCCGCATCACGCCTCCGTCGCCGGACAGGGTGGACCTTAAAACCTTAATCAATGAAAGCCTGTCCTGGATAACCGTACCGGAGCATGTCACCATCAATACCAATCTCAACAGCCATCCCATGAAGGTCAGAACTGATGCCGAGCAGATAAGCCGCGTTTTCACCAACATCATTTCCAATGCCATTCAGGCTATGAACGGGAAAGACGGAGAACTCAACATCGACACCGGCACGGAGGATAAGGACGTCTGGATTAAGTTCCAGGACAATGGATGCGGCATACCGGAAGATAACTTTGACAAGATATTCGAGCCCCTCTTTACCACCAAACCTAAGGGCATCGGGCTGGGGCTGGCCATTACAAAGAGGCTTGTTGAGCAAAACGGAGGGAAAATAGAAATCGCCAGCCAGGCAGGCCAGGGGACAACCTTTACCGTAAAGCTACCGCTAGAGAAAAGGAGATAGACCAGAAATGAGTGAAGAACCGACAATCCTGGTAGTGGATGATAACGAGGATTTACTGGAGACATTTGCCATGATTTTAAAGCGGCGGGGTTTCAGCGTGGAAACGGCGGGCAACGGGGCATCCGCCGTAGACAAGTTTAAAGAACAGGACTTCGACGTTACGCTGATGGACATAGTCATGCCCGAGATGAACGGCTTAGAAGCTTTCCGGAAAATAAAGGAGATGCAACCCAAAGCGTCGATTATTCTGATGACGGCCTATTCCGATGAAGACCTGATTAAAACAGCCAAAAACGAAGGCGTTCACCGCGTAATCAATAAGCCGATAAGAATAGACAAGCTGATAGAGCTGATTAACGAGGCGGCGGGCAGCCAGCCGATTCTCGTCATCGATGACGACGCCGATATCTGCGATACCCTGACCAAGGTCCTGAAACAACAGGGACACGAAGTATTGACGGCGGGCAGCGGTGAAGAGGCGGTTATCATAGCTCAGGAAAGGGACCTCCAGATGGCTTTTATAGACGTTAAGCTGCCGAACATAGACGGCCTGGAGACCCTGCTACGCCTGAAGGAAATCAACCCGGACATTCTTACCGTCATGATGACCGGATTCCGCAACGAAGTTAAAGACGCCCTGGACAAGGCCCAGGAAGCTTCGGCGATAACCTGCCTTTACAAACCGTTCGACCCTGCCGAAGCCGCTGATATAGTGATGAAAGTAGTTAAAAAGAAACGTCATTCCAGGAGAGTAGATGAAGGCAAGTGAAAGCATACTGGTAGTCGATGATGACCTCGATTTCCTGAAAATCATCAGTCGAATTCTGGGAAGCAAGGACTACGAGGTAGGAACGGCTCCTTCTGCCGGCAAGGCGATATCCCGGCTGAAAGAGCGTTTCTATAATGCCGCTATCCTGGATATCAGCCTGCCCGACGCCAACGGCACCGAACTGCTGTCCAGAATCATCGAAATACACCCGGATATCATCGCGATAATGCTGACCGGTCATTCCTCGGTACAGAACGCCGTGGAATCGTTAAATCGCGGCGCTTTCGCCTACCTGGAGAAGCCGCTGGACCCGGAGAACCTGCTTTCAGTCATCAGCCGCGGCATAGAGAGACAGCGCCTGGTCATGGAAAACCGTGACCTGGTGGAAGAACTGGAGCGGCATAACCGCATCACCGATACCCTGCTCAACGTATCTCAGGCGGTATCCCAGTCCCTCGACCTGCAAGAAATTATAGACGCGGCGCTGGACAAGGTAACCCATTCCACCGGACTGGAAGCGAATTTCATCTATCTCAATGAGAACGAACAACTGCTGTTGAAAGGCCACCACGGGTTTTCCCGGAGGATATTCCAGGCCATGCCGAAAGAGCTCGGTAAAGACAGCGGTGTTATTGGCCGTATCTTCGGGGAGGCCAAATCCGAAATAATCGAAGATCTGGCCAATTATACAGAATCCGACCTCGAATTCCTGTTGAACGGAGGTTACCATTCGTTTGCCGGCGTTCCCCTGACCATCCTGGGAGAAAGCATCGGCGTACTGGGCGTGGCTACCAGCTTCGCTAACTACTTCAGCGCCAATAACATCGAGCTTCTTACGGGAATAGGCCGCGAGATAGCCATCGCCGTAAGAAACGCCCAGCTCTACGAAGAGGCTTCGAGCGCCAAGGCGCTCAGGGAACTGGACTCCATGCGTACCGAATTCCTGGCCAATGTATCTCACGAACTGCGTACGCCGCTGGCTGTGATAAAGGGCTCCGCCAACAGCCTCCTGCAGTCCGATGTCATTTTCGACGAGCAGACACGGCGCGACTTCCTGTCATCCATAGACAAAGACGCGGACACGCTGACCCGGCTGGTGGACGACCTGCTCATGATGTCGCGACTGGAAGCCGAGGCCCTGGAGGTCAGGATAAAGCCTCATAAGCCTGCCGAGGTAATCGATTCGATAAAAGACAGGCTGGACAAGCTGACCGCCAAACACCATTTACATATTGACATACCCGAGACAACGCCGCCGGTGGCCATCGATAACGGGCGTATCGGCGAAGTGCTGACCAATCTCGTAGAGAACGCGGTGAAGTTCTCGGAAGATAATACGACTATCAGCATCGAAGCGCATCCCAATGGCAAAGAAGTCATTTTGAGCGTGGTCGATGAGGGCGTCGGCATTCCTCCGGAGCTTCACCACAAAATATTCGAACGCTTCTTCCAGAGAGACGGTCGTAAGACCGGAAGGAGAAAGGGAACCGGACTGGGGCTCGCTATCTGCCGGGGTATAGTAGAGGCGCATGGCGGCAGAATCTGGATGGAAAGCGAACCGTCCAAAGGAACCAGATTCAGCTTCAGTCTGCCGGTGGACTAAAGGGGGACAAAACTATGGATAAAAAACATATACTTATCGTTGACGACGACCCGGCCATCCTGAGGTTGCTCAGCACGAATCTCAAGGCACGCGGCTACGAGGTAATTGCCGCCACCGACGGGGAGGAATCCCTGGAGGCGGTGCAGGGAAATTTCGTCGACCTGATAATACTCGACCTCATGATGCCCAAGGTGGACGGCGTGGAAGTGGTCCGCCGCATCCGCGAGTGGTCGGACGTGCCTATCATCATCCTCAGCGCCCGGGGCGACGAGAATGACAAGGTAAAATGCCTGGAACTGGGCGCCGACGACTATTTAACCAAACCCTTCGGCATCGCCGAGCTGATGGCCAGAATCAAGACGGCCTTCCGGCACCGCGGCGACCCCACCGTGGCGCCGGCACAGTCGAACTTCGTCTGCGACGGCATGGAAATTAACTTTGCCAAGAGGCGCGTCACGGTCAACGGCAAAGAGATAACGCTCACCCCTACCGAGTACGCCCTGCTGCAGCACCTGGCGGTGCATTCCGATAAAGT
>JAGLTT010000070.1 GCA_023135135.1 Dehalococcoidales bacterium | reverse complement strand
CCGCCCGCTTCGTCGACTCGCCCATTGAGTACGAAACGCTGGCCAGCCTGGGGTCGATTATGGGCTCCGGCGGCATGGTGGTCATGGACGAAACTACCTGCATGGTGGAAATAGCCCGTTACTTCCTCAGTTTCACCCAGGCGGAGTCCTGCGGCAAATGCACGCCGTGCCGGCTGGGCACCCGGCAGATGCTGGAGATATTGACCAGGATTACCGAGGGGAAGGGGCGCGACGAAGACATCGACGACCTGCTTTCTATCGCTAAAACCGTTAAAGAGTGCTCGCTCTGCGGCCTGGGGCAGACGGCCCCCAACCCGGTCATTTCCACCATAAAATACTTCCGCGATGAGTACGAGGCGCACATCAGGGAAAAGAAATGTCCGGCAGCCGCCTGTGACGCCCTGATGATATCGCCCTGCCAGCATACCTGCCCGGCGGGCATCAATATTCCCACGTATGTCGCCCAGATTGCCGATGGCGACTATAAAGCGGCTATCGAGACCGTCAGGGAGCGCAATCCTTTCGCCGCTGTGTGCGGTCGCATCTGTCACCACCCCTGCGAAGGCCGTTGCCGCCGCGGCGACCTGGACGAACCCGTAGCCATCAGGACTCTGAAGCGTTTTGCCGCCGACTGGTATGCGGAGCATGGCTCCGAGTTGGGTGATGTTGAACCTTTCCCCGTAACGAAAAAGGAGAAGATAGCCGTGGTGGGGGCGGGGCCAACCGGCCTGGCCTGCGCCTACTTCCTGGCGCAGTCGGGATACCCGGTGACGGTCTTCGAAGCCCTTCCTATCGGCGGCGGAATGCTTTCGGTAGCCATACCGGAATTTCGTCTGCCGCAGGCCGCCATTCAGCAGGATATCGACTATATCGTAAAACGCGGGGTGGAAATCAGGTATGACACTCCTATCAATACCAATTTTACCGTGGAGAATTTGAAAAACGACGGCTTTGCTTCCGTCTTCATTGGGGCCGGCGCCCAGCGGAGCCAGCGCCTGGGTATACCGGGAGAAGTTGAGGGTGTTGAAGGACTATTCTACGGATTGAGATTTCTCCGGGATGTCAGGCTGGGCAGGGAGGTAAAGGTGGGCAAACGGGTGGCTATCATCGGGGGTGGCAACGTGGCCCTCGACGCTGCCCGGACTTCCCTGCGTATCGGCGCAGATGAAATCAGCATATATTACCGCCGCTCCCGCGACGAGATGCCTGTATCCGACGTCGAATATGAGGAGGCCATTGCCGAGGGCGTCAAGATTAATTTCCTCGCCAGTCCGACCAGGGTAACCAGCGACAACTGGAAGGTTACGGGACTGCAGTGTATTCAAATGGAGCTGGGAGAACCCGATGACAGCGGACGGCGCCGGCCTGTCCCGATTACAGGTTCGGAGTTCACCGCCGAAGCGGATACGATTATTGCCGCTGTGGGGCAGGCACCCGACCTTTCGTTCCTGCCTCAGGACAGCGCCCTGGAACGCACCAGGTGGGAAACACTGGTGGTCGATAGTAATTCTCTGGCGACCAATGTCCCCGGTGTCTTTGCCGGTGGCGACTTCGTGACCGGGCCGGGCATGGTCGTTGAAGCTATCGCCGCCGGGAGAAGGGGAGCTATCGCTATCGACAAGTACCTTAGAGGCGATGATTCCCGGGTCGAGATATACGACCGTAAAGCTAAGGTGGTTGAAGAAGCCGCCGCTCAGGAACTCGATGAATCATGGGAGTTAAAACCCAGGTCGGAAGTGAAAACGTTGCCTTTGCCGGAAAGAAGAGCCAGCTTTACGGAGATAGAGCTCGGTTTCACCGAGGATGTTGCCAGGCGCGAAGCCAAGCGGTGCCTGAGGTGCGACCTTGAAAGCTAGGAGGGATTTGTTATGAAATCGATAACCAAACAGAAATCGATAGAAGACATACAACAGGGCCTGGAAGGCCTGGATAAAATATTCGTGGTTGGCTGCGGCACCTGCACCACCATGACCAAGACCGGCGGCGTCGACCAGGTCGAGGAGATGAAGGGGCACCTCCAGGAAATGGGCAAACGCGTCACCGGCTCGACGGTTATTCCCACCGCCTGTGATGACATGACCGAGGTAGCCATGAAAGAGAATGAACAGTTCATCCGCAGCGCCGATGCTATTCTCTCGATGAGCTGCGCCCTGGGCGTGCACCGGATGAGCCTGTCTCTTGATAAACCGGTGATTCCGGCTTTGGACACGCTATTCATCGGCGTTGAAGAAACACCCGGCTATTTTCGTGAGGCCTGCGAACAGTGCGGGCAGTGCCTTCTCGGCCAGACGGCCGGCGTCTGTCCCATCACCGCCTGTCACAAGGGACTGGTCAACGGACCCTGCGGCGGCACCAATAACGGCAAGTGCGAGGTCGATAAAGATAAGGACTGCGCCTGGACGCTGATTTATAATCGCCTGAAAGAGCAGGGCAGGCTCGACCTGATGCACCAGTACCAGCCGCCCCGAAATCATCATGTAATACTCAAACCGAAATCCGTGAAAATTACTTAATGAGGTAAGGATAATGGTATCACGTTTTAAAGAAGCCCTTAACTCCGGTAAGTTTGTAATTACCAGCGAGGTCGCTCCGCCCAAGGGGACTAACCTGGAAAAGTTTCTGCACCATATCGACCTTCTCAAGGATAAGGTGGATGCGCTTAATGTTACCGACCACCAGAGCTCCGTGATGCGTTTCCCCTCGCTGGGCGGCGCTCTGGCGATTATCGAGAAGGGTGGCGAGCCCATCATGCAGATGACCTGCCGAGACCGCAATCGAATGGCTCTGGAGGCCGACCTCCTCTTCGCTTACAGTCGCGGCATCAAGAACGTCCTCTGCCTTACCGGCGATGCCGTACCGGTGGGCGACCATAAGGAGGCCAAGGGTGTCTTCGACCTCGATTCGCTGCAGCTGTTAAAGACAATCCACCAGATGATGGACGGCCAGGACCTGGGGGGCAATGAGCTGGATGGGGGCGTGGAGTTCTGTGCCGGGGCTATCGTTACTCCCGAAGCGCAGCCAATCGAACCGCAGTTGATTAAATTCGAGAAAAAGGTAGAGGCCGGCGCCGAGTTTTTCCAGACACAGGCTATCTACGACCTGGATAATTTCAAGAGTTTCATGGATTATGCCCGCAAGTTCAAGGTCCCGGTACTGGCCGGTATTGTCTTGCTGTCATCGGCTAGGATGGCCAAGTACATGACGGCAAACGTCCCCGGTATTTTTGTTCCTCAAGACCTGATTGACGAGCTGTCCGGGGTGCCCAAAGAAGAGGTGCTGGCCAAAGGTATTGAAATCGCCGGGCGTGCCATTGCCGCCCTGAAGAAGGATGCTATCTGCGACGGCGTTCACATCATGGCTATCGGCAAGGAAGAAGTGGTCCCCGATATCCTGGCTGCTGCAGGACTATAAGGGACTTACCGCCGCGACCTTCTACTTGATATTTTAAAGCCCCGATTTCAAGTCTAACTATTTTATCAACCGGTTGCCTTTTCTATATCGCGGAAAAATGCCGGTCTAAAGGGGTCCCATCTGCCCACCAGCTTATCGTAGGCCGGGCCGGGGAGAGTCTTCTTGAAGATGCGATAATAATAGAGTTCCTCAACCGAGGATAGATACGGATTTCCCTCAACCCTGTTGAATTTATCAAGCTCAGCCCGGGACACTTCCTTCTCTGCCTGCGCCCGCATGATATAGGCCACACCGGAACCCTGGGCAAAGAACCTCTTGGTCTGGTAGATAATATGGTCGGGCAGGCAGCCTTCAAAGGCCTGGCGCACTATCCACTTGCCGGTCTGCTCTTCACCGTGAATTTTATGCTGTATCGGTATTTTAAGGCTGAAATCCATTACTTCGGCATCGAGGAAAGGCGTGCGGCTCTCGTAAGAATTGGCGGCGTTCAGCCTGTCCAGCCTCTGCAGGGCGGTATTGTGGGCCACGTTGATGAGCTTATCGACGATGCTGGCGACTTCCTCCGGGTTTTCCCCCTTTTTGAACTGGCCGTCATACCCCCCGAAGAACTCGTCGGCGCCTTCACCGGTAAGCACGACCCTGGTATACGGTTTGATAAAGCGCCCGGCCAGGAAATTGGCGATTGCCCCTTGGACACAGCTCTCCTCGTACATCTCCTGGTGGTGAATCGCCAGGGGCACTACCTCCCTAATTTCCTTTTCACCGAAAATTAAAACGTGATGCTTGACACCCAGGTACTTGGTGACATCCCTGGCCAGCGGCAGGTCCTGACCCTCCTCCATGCTGACGGTAAAGCACTCAATATCCGGTTTTATCTCGTGGGCCATGTAGGTAATCAGGCTGCTGTCGAGACCGCCGCTGAGCAAGACACCGCCCACGGCTTTGTCTTTCATACGCTTCTCGGTGGCTTTTATAAGCAGTTCGCGTATTACCTTTTTGCCCTGTTCATAATCTTCAAACTCCGGTGTTTCAACAGCTTCGGACGCATATTTCTGAAAGCCCTGTTCGCGCGAGTAAACGTACCCCGGGGGGAACTCTTTCACATCGTCGGCGATACCTACCAGCGCCTTGGCTTCAGAAGCAAAGCATAACTTGCCGTCGCTGTGGCCGTAGTATATAGGCTTGATACCCGCCCAGTCGCGGGCTAATATCAGTTGCCCGCCGTCGGATACGGCGCAGGCGAAATCGCCGTTCAACTTCCCGGCGAACCGCATACCGTATTTTTTATATAAGGCGATTACTGCCTCGGCATCGGTCATATTCCCCTTTTCGGGATTATGTACTCGCCCGTCAATAACAGCAGCCACCTCTCCGTCATAAGCATGGTGGGCGCCATCCTTGCAGTTGCCACCAACGTTTAACTCCAGGCAGCCCAGGTTTACCGGACTTTGTTTGTTTTCCCACGTTTCATCCGGACCGCGATAGCTGATTTTCTCCAGTATCTGCCTGAGTTCACCATTATCATTTCCAAGTATTCCTGCAATTCCTGCCATGCTATATCTCCCTTTTATGTAATTAAATGCCTGTTAATAGTATGCTCAGG
>JAGLTT010000007.1 GCA_023135135.1 Dehalococcoidales bacterium | reverse complement strand
GACTCTTTCAGTCCGTTCATAACCTCACTGTCGTAGCGTTCGATAGTGCCTTCGTCGCAAAGCCTGGCCAGTTCCGGGTCTATGGGTATCCGTGCCAGCAGGGGGGCACCGGCGGTTTTGGCCATCTCATCGCCCCGGCTCCTGCCGAAGATTTCCATCTTTTTATCAATCTCGGGTACGTAGAGATAGCTCATATTCTCGACGACGCCGAGGATAGACTTGTCCATTTGCAGGGCCATCTTTACTGCTTTCCTGACCACCATATTCGTCAGGTCCTGCGGCGTGAAGACGATGATAACGCCGGTAACGGGCAGTGTCTGCAGGACGGTGAGGGGTGCGTCGGCGGTTCCCGGGGGCAGGTCAACTATCAGGTAGTCGAGTTGTCCCCAGAGGACTTCTTCCCAGAACTGGGTTATGGCTCTGGCGATAAGCGGGCCGCGCCAGATAACTGCCTCGTCTTCACCCGGCAGTAAAAGGTTAATTGACATAATCTCAATACCTGACCGCGACGGTACGGGTAGCAGGCCGGTGTCGCTGCCGGCGGGATGGTTGGCAATTCCGAACATCTTGGGGATACTCGGACCGGTAATATCAGCGTCGAGGATACCTACTTCGTATCCCTGTCGCTGCAAAGTAACCGATACCAGGCTGGTAACCAGCGATTTACCCACGCCTCCCTTACCGCTCATAACGGCAATGACATTTTTTATCTGGTTCAGGTCCTTCGGCTTTTCTTCGGAAAAGTCCACGGTGACCTCGTTAACGCCGTCCAGCTTGCCGGTCGCTTCTTTAACGCTTTCTTTCAATCTATCCTGGATTTCCGGCGACAGTGCCGCGGATGATAATGTGATACTGGCTTTGCCATCGCTGATGACGATGTTACGCACCAGGTTCATTTTCGTGAGACTGCGCATTGCCCCGGGGACGAGTATCTTATCCAGGCTTTCTCTAATATGCTCTTCGGTTGTCATTACTCCTCCTGTCGGTTCGTGTAGCTGATGGGCGCATTAGCCGGCCGGGTGGTCGCAGACATTATCGCCGGTATTCAGGTTGCCGCTTAGATGGCTGAGTACCGCCTGCTCCGGGTCGCCTTCCATAGAACCGAGTACGACCTGGATACCGTTCTGTTGCAGCAGGTCCACCGCGCGTGGCCCCATGCCTCCGGCGATTATTATCGTCGCTCCTTGTTCCGCCAGCCAGGCGGGTAAAAGTCCGGGCTGATGCTCGGGTGAAGGGATTGTCTCTTTGCTGGTAATTTTTCGGCTTTGCTCTTCAACGTCGTAGAAGGCAAAGTGCTCACAATGACCAAAGTGCGGCGATAGCTGGCCGCCGGATACGGGTACAGCGTACCTCATGGTATACCTCCATTATTAATTTATTCTGTAACAAGCTCGTAGCTCGGGTTTTCTGTGTTCTTGGCTACCTTTATTTTCAGGGTAACGCGTTTTCCTTCCGACAGTAATTTCTCGGATTCGTCACGCAGCTTTTTTGATTCGGGCGATTGGAGAAAGGTAACCAGTGCCTCGAATCTTTGTATAACCTCCTCGTCATCCTCCTCGGTTCTCAATAGCTCCAGAAGACAGTTGTTGAGCTCCTGTTCGCCGAGGCATTTCAGGCATTTACCCGGTATCTGACTCGTCCCGTATTTGGGTTCCAGTTCATATGATTTCATGCGTTTACTCCCGCTCAGTTCATCATTACGCAAACACTGTGCACTACTTTAAGATTATTCTCCTGGCAGAACCTGACAGCCGCTTCACTTTCCGAGCCGGGCTGGAGCCATATACGGTTAAGACCCAGTTTCAGGCACTCCTCGAGAATCGACTCGGTGGCACCTGGCGGCACGACAAAGTCCACGACATCTACTTTTACCGGCAGCTCGGAGAGGGTCGCATAACACTTCATTCCTTCAATCGTCTCCAGCCTGGGATTAACGGGATACACCTCGTAGTCCCTGTTTTTCAGGTTGATAAGTATCTGGTGGCCGTATTTTTCCGGATTATCGGTAGCCCCGACGACGGCGAATTTCTTCTGCGCTATAAACTCTTTTATCAAATCCTGCACGCGCCACCTCTCCTTGTACCGGACAGTAGATTGGCTGTTTCCTTAATTATTATCCACGCGTCATCTTTGCACCGCACTTGGGACAACTTATATTATAGCATGGGTTTCCCGGTTGATGGGGTGCTTTCTCTCCGCAGCTGGGGCAAACGCAGTCGCCGCCGGGGCCCGCCCCGGGTCGATTACCACTCATTCTGCCTCCTCTTTGTCCACCTCCTGATGGCGGTCCCGTTCCGTCTCCTCTGGGCATAATTCACCTCCCTGATATTATCCAGTTCTTTAGCCTTTAAGCCATACCCCTGCCGCGTTTCATTCCCGAATGAGCGCCGGCGCTGGCCTGGGAACTGGCCTGTAGCTTGCCTGCCTTGTAGCTCTCGATAGCTTCCTGTACGGTACCGGCAGCCCCTGTCATGACTTTTATCCCGGCGCTGTTGAGAACTCCGAAAGCATTGGGTCCGCAGTTGCCGGTGAGCACAGCCTCAACCCCTTTTCCGGCAATCATCTGGGCAGCGGCGATACCGGCACCACCCGCGGCAGCCGCCGATTCGTTGGACACCGCCTCGAACTCCATCGTATCCATATCGATTATAACAAAATTCTGGCAACGACCGAAACGCGGGTCGACCTGGCTATCCAGGCTTTGTCCTACGGCTGATATGGCAATTTTCATAATTGACCTCCTTTATTCCTTTAAAGACTCTAGTGCGGTTGAAAGCATAATCTCTCAAATCCAAGCAGAGCAGATATCCCCGCGCCGGTCACGCCGAAAATAATCAGATGTTTGCCCTGTGAGATAACTTCTTTCCTGATATCGTCAAAGGTATTATTAATAAGTGTACTGCTCGTAACCAGTGGAATATCGCACCACTCTATGAGCCTGCCGGTTTCCGTCCGTCCGTCCCAGATTTCGGCTCCGTATTTAGTTGAGCCTGCGTTCTTGGGATTAAGGTCGGTGCAGCGTACGTTTTCGGAACCGAAGGTAAGGGCAAGATTTTCCAGTATGGCCGGCTGAAGTCCCACCATGCCTACTTTGGCCCTGCCCGATTCATCCAGAAGATGCCGGGCAATCTGTTTGGCGCATTCTTCCGGCTCTTCGTCATGGCAGTGGCGGGTCCCGTTGACCATGTCCATGTGCGCCATGACCGCATTGAGGGTGGCGATGAATATAGCCCGGTTTTCGTTTGTATCCAGACTCAGGCTGATAACGTCATTTGTGGAGCCGGTAAAATCGTGAGGGCGGTCGGTGAAGGCCTGGCCGAAGCTCCCGTGAAATTCCGCCTCAATCATTACCTCTCTCCCCTCCAGCAGGGGGAAGTCCTGCCGACTGGGGATGCCTATCGCCTGCTTTACGGAGAGCGTGCCGATTGTCACCTGCACGACTTCATCACCCAGGCGATGCTCGGTAATGATTGCCTGAAACTTTTCCTTCGCTTCTTCAAGAACGGGTTTTAATGCCAATATTGCTTCACCTCCCCGGTATCGACAATATATCCGAAGTTTTTAAATACCTCTTTACCCTCTAAAGATGTTATAAAGTCGATGAATTTCAGCGCCTCGCTTTCGTTTTGACAGTACGATGATACGGCTATCTGTATTTCGCCTGTTCCCGTTAGCTGTTCCGGCGGCAGGAATATTATTTCTATATCATCGGGAGCTTGCGCCTGGTAAAAGTGCCAGATAATGACGGCATCTACCTGCCCCATAACGAGCATGGTCAGCAGGTTATCGGGTCGGGCAGCCTCGGTGACGATGTTCTTGCCGATTTCCTCCGCCAGGCCTGCCTTGCTGAAAATCTCCGGGGCGTATTTACCCAGGAGCGTTGTTTCCTGCCGGGTGACGGCTACCTGGATTCCCGGTCCGGCAAGGTCGGCCAGACAGGAGATATTGGCGGGATTGCCGGCGGGCACGGCGATAACCGGTATCATATACGCCACGCTTTGTATCGTCTGCGGGTCGATAGCCTGCTTTTCCTGCGCCATTTCCATGAAAAGCTGCTCGGGAGCGATATAAATATCACCGCTCCGGGAGAGCACCATCTGGTTCAGCACCTCGCCGCCTCCTCCGTAGTTCATTTCTATCCTTGTCTGGCACTGCTCACCAAACTCGCGACAAATTTCATCAAGCGGTGGTTTGGCCCCGGCGGCGGCGAAAACAGTCAGAGTGGATGGCGGCGATGAGCAGGAAACACCCGGAAGTACGAGCAGGACAGCGGTAAATGCCAATATTACTATGAACATAATCCGTTTGCTTCGCTTCGCCATTAATCTAAATATTCTCCTTCATCATCGTTAGTGACCGTTTGCCCTTTATCTGGCGGAAGGTCGCCCCCTGGCTGACGTAACGCAGCACGAGTTGAGGGTCAGTCACCAGCGTCCCCGAAACGGCGTTGACGCCGTAGTCGAACAATACGGGCGAAAGCGGCGCCGTCCCTCCCAGGACGACGACATAGGCATCGGGGTTGCAGAGGTTCAGCACGTGTTCGATGGTATGATTGGTGAAAGCCGTGCCGGTGATACCGACTACATCGGCTTGGGGAATGAGGTTTTCGGATTCGGCTTCACCGTAATCTCCTGCTTGCGGGTTCTTTTCTATCACCCACAACTCCTTTACTATGGATTTGAGCCTGGGAATGAAGGGAAAATGCCCGATTATGGCTAATTTCCTGTTTTCTCCTTTCCGGGCGATGAGGTCGGCGGCATTAAGCTCTTCGCATTTCTGCTCGTCAACCTCGATGAGAGAGTTAATCGTCGCCATGCCGATAGCCGCTTCCAGGGCGCTCGACGAGAGAGCCAGTTGAGCCAGCTCTTTAGCGTTCCGGTCGAGCAAATAGCCTGTATCCTTCACCGGGCTTTTATCATGGTGGGGACCGGGGTCGTGTGGTGTCGAAGCCAGTCCGCAATGACGGGTGAGTACGGCTGTCTGGAACGGCCCCTGGCGTATGTCTGCCACGGGCGCTTTATAGTCCAGGATGGATAGCAGGTCGTTAATAATTTGCATTAGTTCGCCTCATTATTTATGGGTGCCCGGTGTATTACAGGTAGGGCAGAGTGCCGGTGACTTATCTGCTTCCGGCTCAAGCGGGGCGTCCCACTCGTGACCGCTCCGGCAGCGTAACCGGCGGGATGCCATCTCATAGTTGCCGCCGGAAATCCTTATTGCTCTGCCGTTGAGAAGAACGTCGGCGACTTTCCGGCGCGCCGAGGATAAAACCCTCTGAAAGGTCGGCCGTGAAACGTTCATCCTTTCCGAGGCAGGTCCCTGCTCCATTCCTTCCAGGTCCTTCAGGCGCAGGGCTTCGGCTTCCTCCACAGAAAGCTGAATTTCTTCGAGAGACCTCATGGGAATACCGGCCGGTTTGAAATATGTTACCCCCGGCACGTAGGCAACGCGACGGCACTTTTGCGGTCTGGGCATTTTGTTATCATCCTTATATGCATTATGAGCATATGCTCATAATTTATGATAACATACGCATTATAAAAATGCAATAGTTTTTTAGTGAAACCGGCGGCTATTCGTGGTCCATGCCCCAGCCTTCGAACACCCTCTTGTAAAGGTCCGGCTGGGGGAAATCCGGTCTCATCATCATCTGTCCGTGGGCAAACCCGGATTCATTTTTATCAAACTGCCGGAGATTTTCTGTCACTTCGGCCAGTTTTTCCCCGGGCACGGAGAACATCATTTCTCCCGCGGTGGTCAGCGCCCGTTCGTATTCGCCGGGGTCGGGCAGGTTTATCCAGTACTCGCTGTTCAGCATCACGGGCACAACGGAATTGGAGCAGGAGAAAGGGAAGAAGTTTGATTTTACCAGTGACCTATCTTCCATTTTCAGCGAAAGCAGGATAATTCGGAGTTGATTGGTATCACAATAGATAATGACGGCATCCGGCTCGAAGGCGGCCGTCCGTAGCGGGGCGGTAAGGATGCCGATATACTTCCCGTAATCGAAGCAAACGTACGGGTTCTGGCCACTGGCAGAAGGATTATCCGGCTTCGGCACCAGTCCGTAGGATATCACGGCGCCCGGACACCAGTTGTCTTCTTTGAGCATGGCTACCGTGGCTCTATCCCGACGCGACAGGGCGAAAGCCTGGCACTGGGCAAGGTGATAGCCGCGGTCTTTTTTCGGACGGATGGCTCCTTCCGGGATATCTTCTTCCTTCTCCAGCATCTTTACGGCAACAGGAGATGTCTGCAGTCCGAGCAGTCCCTCCAGTTCTTCCCCAAATTTATTAAATTCTTTCACAGTTGTCATGCAATATTCCCCCTTACGTTCGTTATCGGCAGCTACATTATGAATGCTAAGGCGTTCTTTTTGCAAGACACAATCCCGCCGGCTGAAAAGCGGGTGCAGGGGGCAATGCCGCCGCGTTGAGGGTTTATTTTATTCCGACCTGAGAGCGTCGATGGGATTGAGGCGGGAGGCGTTCCAGGCGGGATAAAAGCCGAAGAACAGGCCGATGCCGACCGATACCGAAACGGCCAGGATAACGATATCCGGGGTTATCAGGGTCGTCATTATCCCCATGCTATCGATTAAGAACGATATTCCCCACCCCCCAACAACCCCGATGATGCCACCGGCAAATGACAGGAATGCCGCTTCGATTAGAAACTGGCCCCAGATATCCCGCTCCCGGGCGCCCAGCGCCTTGCGGATACCTATCTCCCGGGTCCTTTCCAGCACCGAGACCAGCATGATGTTCATCACGCCGATGCCTCCCACCAGCAGGGAAATAGCGGCGATGGCTCCCAGGAGAAGAGTCATCGTGCCCATAGCCTCCGAGAAGGTGGCGGCTATTTCCTCGGTGGACATGATATTAAAGTCATCCTCGGCCATGGCGGTCAGATGGTGCTGAGTGCGGAGCAGGCTGGTGATAGAATCGATGACGCTCTGTGTGTGCGATTCATCGCTTACGGTCAGAGATATGGCGGAAACGATACGGCCCCCCTGGGGTGTCCGCGGCTGGGCAACCGTCTGTTGCATGGCGGTCAGAGGGATATAGACAGCATCATCCGGCGAGCCGAACATGAACCCCTTGCTTTCCAGGACGCCGATAACGCGTACGATAATCGTACCCATCCGTATCTGCTGACCGATGGGGTTGGTATCGCCGAAGAGAGTATCGGCGACGTTAGTACCGAGTACGACTACCTTATTGCTACGCTGATAATCATCATACGAGAAAAAACTACCGCCGGCAGTCTCCAGGTTGTTGACTGCCATATATTCCGGGGTGGTGCCGGTGACCTGAGAGTCCGTGTTGCTGTCACCGTACACCAGTTGCAGGCTGCTCGTATAGGAAGGGGCTATGGCGGCTATATTGGGAACCTGCCCTGCTATTGCCTGTGAGTCCTCTATTGTCAGTGTTTGTGACACGCCGCCCCTGACGCCGCCGAAGGTGAACGCACCGGGGCGGACGGTAATCAGGTTTGAGCCGAGACTCTGTATGTTGGTAAGAATCTGCTCCTCCGCACCACGGCCAACAGACATGAGCGTAATCACGGCGCCAACGCCGATGACGATACCCAGCATGGTTAAGAAGCTGCGCAACTTGTGGGTGATAACGCCGTTCCAGGCAGTGGTTATGGGGTCAAGCCATTTCCTCATGCGGTTTCCTCCGTGACTATCTCGCCGTCTTTAAGGTGGATAATGCGTTGGCAGTGATGGGCGATATTGGCATCATGCGTAATCATTATCACAGTAATACCCTGCTCGGCGTGAAGTGAGGTCAGCATTGATATTATCCCTTCGCCGGATTTACTATCCAGGTTGCCGGTAGGTTCGTCGGCGAGGAGCAGAGGCGGGTTTTTTACCAGCGCCCGGGCAATGGCGACTCTCTGCTGCTCGCCTCCCGAAAGCTCGGTGGGACGGTGATTAGCGCGTTCCTCCAGTCCTACCCTTACCAGCGCTTCCGTAGCTTTTTTACGGTCGCTGCCGCCGACATATCTCATGCCGAGTTCCACGTTGGCCAGCGCCGAGAGACGCGGCAGCAGGTTGAATGTCTGGAAGATAAAGCCAATCTTCTTCCCCCTGACCTGCGCCAGTTCGCCGCCGCTCAAGCGGCTGACCTCTTTATCTTCCAGGTAGTAATTGCCGGATGTAGGCTTGTCCAGGCAGCCTATCAGGTTGAGCATCGTGGACTTGCCCGACCCGGAAGGCCCCATAATAGCTACCAACTCGCCCTGCTTGATGTGGAGATTTATCCCACTGAGGACGGTCAGCTCCCTTTTACCCATCGGGTATGTTTTGGTGATGTTTTCCAGTTTTATCATAGGTGTAATTCCTCGCCTAGCGCGGCCTGCCGAAGAACATCATGCCGCCTCGCTCCTCTTCTGACGAAAACATACCGGTATTCAACTGTACGATGACCTGCTCGCCTTCGGTAAGCCCGTCAATAATCTCGGTGTATTGCCAGTCGCTGATGCCGGTCTGCACGGCGCGCTTTTCGCTCTCCTCCTCGTTAATAACAACCTCCACGTAGCCCTGTAATCCTTCCTGGATAACGGCGGCGTTAGGCACCAGCAATACGTCTGTCCTTTCAGCCACGATTATGCTTACAGTAACGGTCAGGCCTTCTCTAAGCTGTAAGTCTGTCATTACCATTGCCGGCAGTTGTGATTGCGCCTGGCTGCCGGATGCACCGGGAAATTCCATCCCCTCAGGCATCTCAAAGCCCTCCGGCGGTGCGAAACCTTCCGGTGGCCCCTGTTCGAGAAGTTCCTCGGCTTCTTCCTGGGTCATTCTGCCTTCGTCAACTGCCATTTGCAGGAATGGTGGCAGTTCTCCTTCGGCGATGTTGGTCATCATCTGCTGTTTCATTTCCTGCTGTTCCTGCGCCATCGATTCCAGCGACTCCAGTTCAACCCTGACGGCATAATTCACCACACCCGATTGTATGGTGGCGGTGGGTGAGATATGGGTTACCCTGGCCGGGAGGATTATCCCCGGCAGGGCGTCTGCCTGTACCGTTGCATCGCCGCCGAGTTTCACCTGAAGTATATCCATCTCGCTGACGAGGATATCGGCCTCAAATTTATCGGGGTCGGCCAGCTGGACGGTTACCGTCCCCGTGAGTACTTCATCACCGCCGGCCACGTTGACCAGGGTGACGAAACCATCGAACGGTGCCACTATTTCCGGGCTTTTGCTCTGCGCGTCCGCCACGTCTTCGCGGGCATCTTCCAGAGCCTTCTCGGCATCCTGCAGGTTACCCTGAGTCAGCGTAAGACTCAGCTCCTTCAGAGACACGTCCTGGGTGACATCGGCAAGGTCTTCTTCAGCGTTGGCCAGCGATAACTCGGCTGACTCTATCTGTTTTTTCTTGATGGCGATTTCCCGGCTGTCATAACCGCTTAAAATATTATCGTAAGCGGTCTGTGCTACAGTCAGTCTTTCCTCCGCCTGTTCCATGGTCAGGAGGAAGTCATCCGCCCCTAGAGCGCCGGATTGTAAGAGCCCGGTCATGACATATGTATACCAGGTCTGGGCTTTCCTCAACTCGCCCAGGGCTCCCTGATAATCGACGGCGGGAATGCCCGCCGCCAGATTACTTACTGCCTGATCCAGGCTTATCTGGACGTTAAGCACCGCCAGTTCCTTGGCAGCCATATTGTCCTGCGCGTTTTTCAGGTTTTGCTCGGCGGTTTTCAGGTTAATCTGTGCCTGGACCAGCGCTCGTTCCTTGGTGGTCACCCAGTCTTCCAGGGCGCTCAGTTGTTCCTGCCATTCGTCGGCATCTACCGTGACCAGCACCTGACCTTCTGTTACGGTATCTCCCTCTTCCACCAGGACCTCACCAATCGTGCCTTTTGTTCCTGCTGTTCCCGATTGACCATAGAAGAGGTCAACGGCCAGGTCTTCGGTGAGTGACAGGGCCAGATTGCCGGCTGCCGTGATATCCAGTAAAAGGTCGCCCCTTATCACGGAGGCTATCTGGTTCCCGGGTGTTTCTTCGTCCGATGGTGCGCTGCAGCCGAACAGGCCACCCAGTACCGCACCCAGAATAGTAATAGACAGTAGTATCTTGAAGACTTTCATTTTATTCTCCTGCGTTTTTCTTCATTATTGTCGCTTAATACCATATCGGATAAATGTTAAATAAATATTTAATAATCGTATTATATTGAAACAGGGAGTGTAAAGGTAAAGGTGCTTCCCTGCCCCGGCTGGCTCTCGGCATCTATCGTGCCGCCGTGAGCCTCCACCAGGCGTTTGGCAATGGTAAGGCCCAGGCCGGTGCCTCCGGTAGCTCTGGCGCGGGACTTGTCCACCCGGTAAAATCGCTCGAATATCATCGGCAGGTCTTCAGCCGGAATGCCCTCGCCGGTATCGGTAACGCTGATGTATAGCCTATCCTCCCTGTGCCGGGCGGTTACCGTTATCCGTCCTTCCTTACCGGTGTGAGCCACCGCGTTCACCAGAAGATTGTGCAGGACCTGCCTGATGCGATGAGAGTCTATCTTTACCTCCGGGATTCCGTCCGGCAGGTCAGCCGATATCGTTAAGCCCTTGGCGGCTGCCTTGGACTGTAATGCGGTTACGGTTTCCTTAATCAGTCTGGAGATATCTTCCGGCCGGGTGACCAGCTTTAATTCACCCGCATCGGCCAGGCTCAGTTCGTGAAGGTCGTCGATAAGGCGTGATAGCGTTGAAGCTTCCTCATTGAGCGAGCGGATGGTGTTTTTATCCGACTTAATAACGCCGTCATCGATTGCTTCCAGGTAGCCCGTAAGGTTGGACAGGGGAGTCCTCAGTTCATGGGCGACATCGGCCACCATGTTTCGCCGCAAACGCTCGGTATGCTCCAGGTTCTCGGCCATGGAGTTGAATGACCGGGCAAGCTCACCCACCTCGCCTTTGCCTTTGGAGTCGACTCTGCGGGAAAAGTTGCCTTTGCCGTATTCCCTGGCGGCATCGCCGAGGGCTTTGACCGGCGCCAGGATACGGCGGGACAGGAAAAAAGTAAGCAACAGGGCAATGGCAACCGCCAGCAGGCCTGCCCAGAGGAAGAAGCGCCCTATCGTCCCGTAGGTTATTTGCAGTGCGGCACGGTTGATATCCGGTGATTCTCCGTGACTTATGCGTAATAGGCCGATTGTGCCCGTTCCCATCATCGGCGTCATGGGCTGGCCGGGCGAAGCATCGGTACAGAGACTGCCCAGAAGGGTTTCTTCGGAGTCTGCGACCACTGTACCTTCGTTATCGGCCAGTATAATCCGGCGTCCGTAGAGATTACCCCACTGGACGACAAAGGGTTGTATGCCATCCCAGGTTCTCATCATCTGGTAATAACGGGACAGTTCCAGTTCCACCCTTTTATCCTGCATCGATTCCACGCGCTCTCCGAACCGGCTGATTTCACCGTGGGTGGTACGGTAGGTAAAGAAGAACACCGAGCCGATAATAACGATTATTACGAGACCGAAAGCGGCCAGGAGACGAAAGTTCAGACTATGTATCACTGCTAGCCTCCATGAGCTTGTAACCGGCTCCGTATACCGTCTTGATATATTTTGGGCGGTGGGGGTTCGGCTCCAGTTTGCGGCGCAGTTTGAGGATATGAACATCGATAGTCCGGTCGAAGCCGTCAAAATCATGGCCCAGAGCCTTTTCGATAATCAGCGCCCGGCTGAACACGCGCCCCGGCTCTTTAACGAGGGCTCCCAGCACTTTAAATTCAATCGGCGTAAGGTTCAGCGGCTTCCCGTTCCGGAATGCTTCATGTTTCAGGAAGTTGACGGTAAGCGCACCATGCTCGATTTTTTCCGGCCCGCGCTCTCCGGGCAGTCGTCGCAGTACCGCCCTTACCCTGGCCGCCAGCTCACGGGGGCTGAAGGGCTTGGTCACGTAGTCGTCGGCGCCGATGTCCAGGCCCTTTAGCCTGTCGTCGTCCGTCGTCAGGGCGGTAAGCATGATGATGGGTACATCGGATTCTTCCCGGAGGATACGGCATATCTCGAGTCCGTTAATGCCGGGCAGCATCAGGTCCAGCACAATCAGGTCCGGCTGGTTTTCGCGGGCTAATTTCAGGGCTTCGTTTCCATCATAGGCGGTGATAACGCGGTAGCCGTCACGGTTCAGGTAGAGCTTGACCAGTTCTACCGTTTTAACGTCATCATCGACTACCAGGACCTTTTTCCCCGACATCTTTAAATCCTCCGAATATTTCAGGTTTCATATAATGTTATAACACAAATGTTAAGAAATTGTTAAAAAATACAAGGGGAGGGGGGATATTCCCCCCTCCCTTAACAATTATGGGTAATTATTTTAAAAAGCTGAAGGGTTTACTCTGCCGGAGCATACGGCACGCACCAGCCGTGGGGGCCGCCGCCAAACCTGTTGGCGAATCCACGGAAGCTGCGGAACATGTTACCGAATCGTTTCCTGCCGTCTTCATTACCCGGGCCAAACGGTAAATCAATATCCGGCCTGGATTCCATCCATTCCTCGAACTCTTCGGTCTGGAAATCAGGCCTGGACTGCATCCATTGCTCAAGTTCATCGAGCTGTTCCTGGGATAACACGCCTTCCTCTATCAGCCTCTGGTGTAGCCGGTCGCGGGCCTGGATTCCCAGCTCATTTCTGGCCTCGTCAAAGGCATTTTGAAGTTCTTCTGAGTCGACGGCGACACCCGTGTTAGTTTCGTAGATTTCAGCGACCTTATCCAGAAAGGTTACGTCTCCTGCCGGGGGCTGACTGGTATCTTCATCGTCCGCATAGGCCGTCGCGACACCGCCCAGAATTCCGCCCAGGACTACAACCGTTAACAGCATGGAATAAAGGAATTTCTTGCTTCGCCACATATCGTGTTACCTCCTTTCTCTTAATTATCTATATAGAGAATAACAGCCAAATATTAAAATCTGATTAATATTTGTGAGATGTTGGTCACATACATC
>JAGLTT010000069.1 GCA_023135135.1 Dehalococcoidales bacterium | reverse complement strand
AAGAGGTATTAACACCGGGCAGCACCGGCATATCCGGAAGGCGTTCCGCTATAGCCTGCACCCCGATGCCACAACCAAGAGATAAAATTACGTCCACATCAGCCGTTTTTTCAGCAAGTATTTCCAGGAATTCAGGGTCGCACTGCCTTTTTATGGTATGTTCGGAAAAGGTATGAGCCCCTTCTCCGCTCCTTGCCTGTGCCAGCTGTAACGCATTATGGAGAAAGGAGACCTCTCTCTCGCCGCCGGCGTCGCAAACCGTCATGCAAGTGCCGCAACCAAGTATTAATACCCGTTCATAAGGGGCAATCATTCGTATTATATCTTCCAGGGGCTTTTGTTCCGCGACTATCAACTTTTCACCTCCCCCTTTATTACTGAAGTTAAACGGAGGGTACTTATTTGCTCAACAAACTTATCCAGTTCCTCGGCAGGGTCTTCCGCGGTGGTGCCAAGAGCGAAAACCTGGAGTCGCTCGGGCTCGAGGCCAATCGGCCCCAGTACCTTTCTAACCTTCTCTACACGTTGCTGTACCCAATGGGTGGTATTTTCCCGGGCACATTGTTCCCCGCAGCCGGCGATGAAGACCCCCTCGGCACCTGTCTCAAAGGCGGATAATATGTGAGACGTCTCTACCTTGGCGACACAGAGAACCGGTATAATACTGACACCTGCCCTGGCTCCCCTCCACAATCTGGCCAGAGTGCCGGTGCCGAAGAGCCCGTACTGGCAGCAGAAACCGATGATGAGGGGCTTGTTTTTCGATTCGGCGGCTGATTTGATGGCATGTCCGAGTTCCTCGGTTACCTGCCGACGGTCAAACGGCTTTCTCAGGACTATTGCCTTGGCAGGACACTCAGCCACACAGATACCACAGGCCTGGCACTGGTCAGCGGGTATACGGATGGTACCGCTATCGTCCAGATAAGGCACATGATACGGACACACCCTCAGGCAGGTAAGGCAGGTTGCACATTTATCTTGAAACAGGATTTCCACACCCACACCGCACCGCAGACACCTTCGAGCTTCGTTGATAGCCTGTTCCCAGCCGTAAACAAGCTCAATAGTCTCGAAGTCTTTTGCCCTGGTTTCACTTGCCAGACTCGGCGGCTCAACTCGCTCTATCTTTCTTATCATCTCTATTGTCTCCGGCAGCAGGTCTCCGCTTAGCTTTTCCTTAGCCTCTTTAACGGGCAGCGGGTACCTGTGCTGGAGGTAATCATCGATGCGAAGTGCCGCGAGCCTGCCGGCCGCTAATGCCTCGGTTACTGTAGCCGGTCCGGTGACGGCGTCACCCCCGGCAAAAACCCCGGCTCTGTTGGTGGTAAGCGTGCTGGGGTCAACCTGAATCGTGCTGCCTCTGCCCATGCGGACTCCAAAATCGTCCGGGGTCTGGGGCGCCTGTCCGATAGCTGCAATCAGGGTGTCGAATTCCTCGCTGAATTCGCTGCCCTTGACCGGCACCGGCCGCTGCCGGCCGCTCTCGTCAGGTTCGCCGAGTTTCATTTTGATACAGGTTACATTCAACCTCTTGTTTTCTCTCTTGATTTCGGTCGGTGTTACCAGGTACTTAATGTCTATCCCCTCTTCCAGTGCCTGCTCCACCTCTTTGGGGTCGGCGGGCATCTCCGCACGGGTACGACGGTAAAGTATGCTTACCTTTTTAACGCCCAGCCGGGTAGCCGTGCGTGCCGCGTCGATGGCTACATTACCCCCTCCCGCCACGGCAACCTTTCTTCCCAGGGATGGCTTCAATCCGAGGTTCACCTCGCGGAGAAAGGTCGCCCCGTCTATGACACCGGGGCTTTCCTCTCCCTCTATCCCCATTCTGAGGCTTTGATGGGCGCCGATAGTAACAAAAATAGCCTTGTAGCCCAGTTCAAACAGCAGGTCCAGGGATACTACTCGAATATTCGTCCTGATTTCAACCCCCATATGTGTCAACCTCTGGACTTCAATATCCAGGACTTCACGGGGGAGCCGGTATTGGGGGATGCCCACACGGAGCATGCCTCCCAGTTCGGAATGGGCTTCGAGGACGGTGACGGGATAGCCGAATTTTTTCAGGTAGTAGGCGCAGGCTAAGCCGGCCGGCCCGGACCCTACGATGGCGACCTTTTCGGAGTGCTTGGATTGCCTGGTCTCGGCTTCAGCCCGGACCATCCTGTCGCCACCGAATTCCACGGCGAATCTCTTCAGAGAACGGATAGCGATGGGTTTATCCACCTGGGAGCGCCGGCAGGCTTCTTCACACGGGTGCGTGCATACATAGGCACAAATGGAAGGGAAAGGGTTGCCTGTCCTGATGACCTGCAGTGCTTCCATAATCCTGCCCTGAGAAACCAGACCGACGTATTCCCTGATATCCATATGCAGGGGGCAGGCATCCTGGCAGGGAGGTGCCAGGCTGTGGTCCGGAGTATTTTCCAGACCGTTTTCCGGATAGCTCTTGTTGACCACATTCATCTGTCGACACCTCAAATCCTGTTAAGCGGCAACAATTAATAGCTAATTTATCTTTCTATTATGGTACTAAGAGCCTGGAGCCAAGCAATAGGAAATTCAATGGAAAGCAGGGGGTGACGTCTTCGGAATATCTACTGGAAAATACCCTAATATACTCCTGGGGAAAGTACTGGTTATAGCTGGTATTGAGACAATAAACCGGGGGGCTCTATATTGTGCTGTTATAACGTAATAATCCGCTTGCGAATGGCATACTTAATAAGGTCGGTCCGGCTGTGAATGTTTAGTTTGTTCATCAGGCTGCTTTTATACCACTCTACCGTCTTGGGGCTGACGATAAGTATTTCAGCGATTTCCCGGCTGGTATGTCCTTCCGCGACCAGTTTAAGCACTTCCCTTTCTCGGTCGGTTAGCTGCTGATACGGGTCTTGTTCCCCTTCCGATGGAATTTTCTGCTGGTATTCTTCAACCAGAGCCGTGGCGGCTGTAGAAGAAAGGTAGGACTCTCCTTTGTAGGCGGCCTCAATGGCCGCAGCAAGTTCCGAAAATGCCGACATCTTGGTAATAAAGCCGCTGGCACCTGCCTCGATAATGGGGATGACGTATTCGCTATCGTCATACTGCGTTAGCGCCAGCACCTTTACCCCGGGGAAATCTCTCCGCAGGCGGCGCGTGGCTTCAAGTCCACCCATAACCGGCATGGCCAGGTCCATGAGTACCACGTCAGGCATGAGATGCCTTACCTTTCCCAGCGCTTCTTTTCCGTCCGATGCCTCACCGACCACCTCAATATCTTCAACAAGAGCCAGCAGGGAACGGATTCCGGCCCGTACGAGGGTATGGTCATCGACAATCAGTACCTTTATCTTCTTCATGTGTTAAATTCCCATCAGCGGAACTTTCACGGTTACCCTGGTACCCTGCCCCGGACGGGAATCAATATGGCAGTGACCCCCGGTCAGGCTCACTCTCTCCTTGAGGGTGAATAAACCCGCACCCCGGCCGCTGGGGTCCACGCGGGTTAGTTTTTTAACATCAAAGCCTTTGCCGTCGTCCTCTATATAAAGCATACACTCTTTTTCATCACATTCCAGTTTGATCAAGGTATTCTTAGCCCCGGAATGCTCGAGGATGTTGCCGATTAATCCCTGGGCGACCCGGAAAAGAGTAACTTCTACTTCCGGGGGGAACCGCTCGTCCGTACCCTTGAACTCCGCAGATACATCAATCCCTTGAGATTGAAGCGTATCCTTGGCATAGCGGTGGATAGCCGCCGGCATACCGAGTTCGTCCAGTAAGCTCGGGCGGAGTTCCTTCATGAGCCGCACAATTTCATAGCCGGCATGAACGGCAAAAGAGTGCGTTGTTCTAACCTTTTCAATAAAATCAGCATCTCCGATACCCTTCATTTCCGCGATTGTCATAATAGCCTGCAAGCTCAGTGTCAGACTGGTAATTGCCTGGCTGGTTTCGTCGTGTAATTCAGCTGCAATTCTCTTTCGCTCCTGCTCCTGTGCCGTCAGAGCATGTTGAAGAAGGGCACGGTATCTGTCGCCCGCCTGCGCCAGCCGGTCATATAGCTTAGCTCGTTCAATCGCTGTACCCAGATAGTCGCCAATAGACTTGAGCAAAGAGACATCGTCGGCAGCGAATCGATTTGCCACGTGGCTGGCGATATTCATGACTCCGGTTACCTTATCCTTGGCCTTCAAAGGAATGCTAACAAATCCCCTGAGTCCCTCCGCCAGCACCAGGTCGGGCCGGGTAATACGCTTATCTTTGGAGATGTCTTCCACTATTATGGGCTCCCCGACTTCAGCCGCTTGTCCCGCTATGCTCTCACCGAGCGAAACCTGTGTTTCTTCAGTGTATTTAGCAGATAAGCCCCGTTGTACGCGATAGCTCAGGGTTTTAGACTCTTCGTCGAAGAGCAGAATTCCTCCGATGTCGCTGTTGATAAGCTCAAGCACATTATCCAGGGCGGTCTTTAAAATGGTGTCCAGGTCGTATAGTCCGCTTACGGCGCTCGAGATATGGCTCAATGCCAGAAACTGATGATGCCTCCTCAAAATCTGCATCTCTAGCTCTCTCTCCGCGGTAACATCTCTTCTCGACTCGACTATTCCCCTGGTGTTACCCTGCTGATCAAGAAGGGGATATGCCGTAATCTTTACGTAACTATGAACTCCATGCAGGGTGACCGGGTGAATAACCGTCATCATGTTGCCCGTTTCAATGACCTGTTGAAGCGGGCAGTCCCATAAAGGATCGTCGCAGGGGACATCTCTGTTATGAAAAACTTTGTAGCACAATTTACCAATAGGCACGCCGCCTTTTGCCTGATATTTGTTAAGCATAGCGGCGTTGGCGAACCTGACACGGTACTCGGGGTCGACTACCAGGAGCTCATCTTCCACAGCATCAATTATTTCCTGCAGGTCAGCTTTCATCCCCGTGTCTTTCTTGCCTTTTACCCCTGTTTTTTTCATGACCGTCGCCGCTTTCACCTTACACAAATAAAAGTACCGCGATAAACGGTTATTGTCAAGATTAGTTAAACTTAGACATCTGCTGATGATAAGACACTTGACTATGGTAACAGGCAAGGACTGAACAACAAGCCAATTTGTGTGATCCTACAACGCCGTTGCCGGTGGTACCACCGACACCACCTATAAAAAGGTCCGCTGAATTTCACGCTTGAGGGCTAGGTGTGAAAGAATAAGGCAAAAATGGAACCTTTTAGGGTTCATTCCATT
>JAGLTT010000068.1 GCA_023135135.1 Dehalococcoidales bacterium | reverse complement strand
GTCTATATTCTACATTTCCCAAGCCACCATAGAGCCGACCAGCGCCTTCGGTATAAGGTGGACAATGGTATGTATACTTGCTGCCGTCATTGGAGGCCTGCGCACTCAAACGGGGCCGATTATCGGCACGATTATCGTTGTCTTTTTGCACTACGCGCTAGCCAGATACGCCGGATACAGCCTGATTATTCAGGGCGTCATACTGGTCGGGGTAATGTTAGCGGCACCATCCGGTATTATGGGCGTCATAAACAAGACCCGAGCCTACCGCTCCCTGGTACAATTAGCTAGCAGGTACTGAGCCAGGCATTAGTGGAGTGGATACTGCGGGAGAAAATCAGGGGGCGGATTGCTTCGCTACACTCGCAATGACAGATACCCCTACCCTATTTCCCGGAGCGCCTGGGCTAAATCGGGGGGGAGGGGTGATTCAAACTCAACGTACCGGCCGGTTGACGGCAGTTTAAAACCGAGCTTGCCGGCGTGCAGGAACTGCCGCGAAAGATGCGGGGACTTTACGCCATAGGTAGTATCACCCATCACCGGAAAGCCGATAGCCGCCAGGTGCACCCTTATCTGGTGGGTACGTCCCGTTTCCGGCTTGATTTCCAGCAGGGAACAGTCGCCGACATACCTGACGACACGGTATTCCGTACGCGCCTCCCGACCCCTGGAGACTACCGCCATGCGCTGACGGTTCCGGGGGTCGCGCCCGATGGCTGCCTCGATAATGCCGCTCTGCGGAGTCAGTTTACCCTTGACCAGCACCAGATAGTACTTGGATACGGAACGGGACTTAAACTGCTCCGACAGATTGGCCTGGGCGACGCGGTTCTTAGCCACCAGGAGTAAGCCAGAGGTGTCCTTATCCAGGCGATGCACGATGCCGGGTCGCAGAGAATCGCCGTTTTCCGCCAGTCCGGGCAGGTAATTCAGGACAGCATTGGCGAGGGTATGAGCCGGGTGGCCGGGGGCGGGGTGCACCGCCAGTCCGGCCGGCTTATCCACCACCAGCAGGTCGGCGTCCTCGTAAACGATATCCAGGGGTATGTCTTCAGGAGTCAGGTAGCCGGGAGGTTCGGGGGGTATGGTGATATCCACCCTGTCGCCGGCTTCCAGCTTGAGGCTGGACTTAGCCGGGCGACCGTTTACCGTGATAAAGTCGGCGGCGATGAGTTTCTGGGCGTGGGTGCGGGAAAGCTCGGGGCATTTCTCCCCGACAAACCTGTCGAGGCGAACCCCTGAAGTATCGGCGATAAAACTATACTTACCAGTCATTCCTTTTTAACGGCTGTTTTGGTGAGGAAAATGAGGCAGAAGGCGATGATGATAGCACCGACGACAGCCGAAGCGTCGGCGATATTAAACACCGGCCAGACTTTAAAATCCAGAAAATCGGTAACGTGGCCGATGCGGAGGCGGTCAACCAGGTTGCCAATGGTGCCTCCCATAACCAGACCTATACCCGACCGGACCAGCATGCTATCGTAAAAAGACCAGCGGCTGCGCAGGAGAAATACGAGGGCCAGAATAACAACAATACCGACAATAGCGACTATCGTCAGTGTCAGGGAGTGGTCTTTGAACAGGCCGAAAGAGGCCCCGGTATTATGGACATGGAGAATACGGAAGAACCCGACATCTTGAATCGACTGCCCGAAGGCGAGATTGGTCCTAATCCATGTCTTGGTAAGCTGGTCAGCGAGAACCACGAGCAGGACGATGCCGCCGAAGGCCACGTCCCGCCAATTATCTCGGGGGCGGTGTACCTTTTGCATTCTTTGCCAGCAACGCCTTACAGTTTATACATAAAGATGCCTGCGGCAGCGCCTCCAGGCGCTCAGGGGCGATAGGCTTACCGCAATTATCACACAATCCGTAGGTGCCTTTCTCAAACTTGTCCTGGGCATGCTCTATTCTGACCAGTTCCTGGCGGATGCGATTCTCCATGGCCAGTCGTTTTTCCAGCTCCAGAGTCTCAGTGGCTTCCTCCTCGCGCTTGCCGAAGGGACTGCCCTCCCGCCGTTCATCAGCAGTGGACGCACTCGCATGCAACTGCTCCAACTCCTCGGTCAGACGTTTGTGTTCGCTCTCCAGTTGTTCGCTATGTTTCTTGAACTTAGCGGTCATTTCTCCCTCCGTCAGCCCTCTCACCTAACTTGAGAAAGGCTTTTTCCAGTCCCTACCCGCCTGATTAAGTGTGTATGCCATTATACACTAAAATTAAAAAAGTAAATAGAGAAGGGCAGCGGGCTAATGTATTGATACCCTGAGATGGCAAACGCGTTCTGCCGCCTGCCCGTAGCGCGGGCAGGCAGTAAAGATGAAGGTCATTTCATCCGCTGCCACCAAAGGATTTAACATACAACCAGTGTAACCCATTTATATCGTTTGGTCAATGGGTATTAGTAACATTTTTATGGGACGATAGTACCGGATATATTAAGTAAAAAGCTAAACCGGTCAATCGTCGAAAATAAACAGGTCTTCGATAGTGGTCTGCAGAGTCCGGGCGACCCCGTAAGCCAGCCGCAGCGAGGGATTATATTTACCCTGCTCCAGGAAGATGATAGTCTCATGCCTGACGCCCACCATTTCGACGAGCTTTTCCTGCGTCAGATTATGTTTTACCCGATATTCTTTAATCCTGGTTTTCATCGTAATTTAATAGTATTTTCTATAAGGTGATTTAAAATATTATGAGGTTTTTTAGCCAGTCCCATGATAAAGAGCACCAGACTGCCAATCATGGCTGGCGCTACTATCACTATACACTCCCCTTAATAAGAGGAAGGCATCCTGCGGGATAAGCGGTAGACGATGCGAGGGCGGCGCGGGTGGGACGTGAAAGATAGGGGATGACACCCATAAACAATAGGTGATACCCATCTCCGTCTTTACCCTCCCAGGATGTAGTATTTTGACGGGAACTATACACCAATTTCTGCCCGTACCGATACCGGAGGACAAATGAAAGATATAAGGACAACCGCCCCAGCAGCCAGGAGTATCATGAAGGACGATTTTTCCAGTCTTAAAGAGGCCCCGGCGGCAATCCAGCGGATACGACTCGCCGCCCAGCATGAGCTGGGGCTGGCCAGGAAAATGATGGCCGACGCCCAGAGATACCAGCAGGAAACGGCCACGAAATCACGAAGCGAAGCGCAGCAGTTTATTCTGCGGACCCGACTGGCAACGCAGAGAGAAATCGAAGAGCTGATACGCCAGGCCAGCGAAGAGATACACAAGTTACTGGCCGACATACGCGTGATACGAATCACCGCACAGGAAGAACTGGCCGCACAGAGGAAATTTAACGATGCCGCCAAGCTTTCTTCCATGTCCCTGACTATTAAAGAGAATTTCAAGAAGCCCGAGCGGAAAAAGAAGAAGCAGCTAGCCACCGCGAAATAACGGGACGTTCCGCCAGTTATCCGCCAATCATATGGCGAGGCTTTAATTAGCCTCGCCATCGTTTTTTCAGGCATAAATGAATTCGTAGCCTGTTGACCTTTAAATATTCTTGAAATAACGGCCTGCAAATGGTTTATAATGACAGCACACGCGTGTCCCGCATAACTTTGTAGCGGTTGCTCCGTTATTGTAGAATAGAGTGTAATTAAGGAGGCCTGACATGAGGTTAACGATGAAAAAGTGGCATATTGTACCGCTGGCTATCTTACTGGTATCGCTGCCGTTTCTTTCCGCCTGCGATTTATTCGGAGGGGGAGACAGCGAACGAGAATACTACGAGCAGCAGCTTGAAGCTTATAAGAAGGTCGCGGAGGCGAACCAGAAAGCCCAGGAGGAATACCGGAAGAACCTGCAAGAAGGCCTTCAGCAATGGACTGAAGAATATAATGAATGGCAGGAGCAACAGCTCCAGCAACAGGTAGATGAAGCGACAGAAGCCCTGGCAGACCAGTAAAACAGGGGCCCGCCGGTGACGATTAAGCAGAATGTCAGTCAAATACTGGATGAACTACCCGCCAGCGTTCAACTGGTGGCTGCCGCCAAAACAAGAGAGCCCCAGGAAATCCTGGAAGCCGTGGAAGCCGGGGTGAGAGTAGTCGGGGAGAATTACGTCCAGGAAGCAGAAAAAGCCTACCAGGTGGTCGGCGATAGAGTTGAATGGCATTTCATCGGACACCTCCAGAAAAACAAGGTCAAAAAAGCGGTAGATATCTTCGACATGATAGAGACGGTGGACTCTATCGAAATCGCCGCAGAAATAGATAAAAGGTGCGCCCGGGCCGGCAAGACCATGCCGGTGCTCATCGAGATAAACAGCGGACGGGAAGAACAAAAGGCGGGCGTGTACCCGGAGGATGCCGAACGATTAATCAGGGAGATTGCGACCCTTAAAAATATCCGGGTGATGGGCCTGATGACCATGGGGCCGCTGATCGGCCAGACGGAGGACTCCAGACCCTACTTCCAAGAGACGAGAAGCGTATTCGAACGTATCAAGGAAAGCAACCTGCCGAACATGGAGATGAAATACCTCTCGATGGGGATGACCGATTCCTACCGTATTGCCCTGGAAGAGGGCGCCAACGTTATCAGGATAGGCAGCAGGATATTCGGAGAAAGGGCTCAGGGGTGAGGAGCAGAGCCATCAGAGCCAGTTCCTTGACAAACTCAGCCAGCTTCGCCAGAATTGAACCAGGGAAAACAAGCGTAAATTTCAATAAGGACCGGCATGACCCAGAAAAAACATGACACTCCCAGCGAGGAACAGGAGCAGAACAAACAGGGGACAAAGCGGATTTTAAACGGGTTCAGTCGCAAGAGACTGAGCCTGATTCCCATATTGCAGAAGGTCCAGGGCAAGCTCGGGTACCTGCCGCGTGAAGCCATGGCCGAAATTGCCGAATACCTCAACATACCGGCGATAGACGTCTATGGCGTGGTCACTTTTTACAATCAATTCCGCCTCAACCCGCCGGGCAAGCACTCCATAAAGGTATGCCTGGGCACCGCCTGCCACATGAAGGGCGGGTACATCACGCTGGACGCCTGGAAACGCAGGCTGGGTATCAATCCGCGCGAAACTACCGCCGACCGCGAGTTCGACCTGGATACGGTAGCCTGCGTGGGCTGCTGCACCATGGCGCCGGTGACGGTGGTCGATGACAAGCCGGAGGGCGGGGCGGAACCGACCAGAGTCGACGGGATACTGCTCGCCTTTGAACAAGAGCGCGAAGCCGAGGTTAAAGAGAAGAGTGAAAACAGCTAAAG
>JAGLTT010000067.1 GCA_023135135.1 Dehalococcoidales bacterium | reverse complement strand
TCACGGTTTAACTGGCTGAACCACAAGCCGTTGTAGATAAGGTCGGACATTTCCACGGCCACCTTCTGCTTGAACCGCAGCTGGTCTTTGGACATGGTCATGGCTTCCAGCGCCTCGTGCGCCTGTATCAGGACGACGGCAGCCGGCGCCTCGTAAATTTCACGCGACTTAATGCCGACGACCCGGTTCTCGATATGGTCGATTCTGCCCACGCCGTGCCGTCCGGCAATTTCGTTCATCTTTTGAATCAGGTCCAGCCCGCCCATTTCCTTACCATCGATTGTTACCGGGACGCCCTTTTCAAATCCGATTTCCACATACTGCGGTTTGTCCGGAGCTTCCTGCGGGGACTTGGTCCACTTGTAGGTGTCGTCTGGGGGCTCGGCCCAGGCGTCCTCCAGGACGCCGCACTCGATAGCCCTGCCCCACACGCACTCATCGATGGAATACGGACTCTTGGCGGTGACGGGCATCGGTATGCCGTATTTCTGGGCGTACTCGATTGTCTCGTCGCGCGTCATCCCCCACTCGCGGGCGGGGGCGAGAATCTTCATGTCCGGGGCCAGGGCGTTGATGCCGACCTCGAATCTTACCTGGTCATTACCCTTGCCGGTGCAGCCGTGAGCTATGGCCACAGCCCCTTCGGCTACCGCAGTATCCACCAGCAACTTGGCCATGAGCGGTCGCGAGAGGGCCGTAGCCAGCGGATATTGCCCTTCGTAGAGGGCATTTGCCTGCAAAGCCGGGAAAAGAAAATATTTTACCAACAGCTCTTTACCGTCAATCACCAGTGCCTTGACGGCGCCGACATCGAGCGCTTTCCGGCGGATTTCCGAGAAATCCTTTTCATTACCGACGTCTATGGTCACGGCGATAACGTCCAGGTTGTATTTCTCGTGCAGCCATTTTATAGCTACCGAGGTGTCCACGCCGCCGCTGTAAGCCAGTACAACCTTATCCGTCACTCCATCCCTCCATCAACAGAAGCTATAGCTCCTTCTTCCCGAAATTCCGGTCCAGAAAATCGACGACTTCTGCACAAACGCCGGGGTACTGCCACGAGTAGTCATGCCCGGGCGCCTTCAACCAGCTCAAGATATTGCCCGGATTATCGTTCGGAGAAGTCAAACCGAACCACCCCTTAACGGTGGCCCAGACCATGGCAGGAATATTGCCGTAGCTGAAAGTATCAACACCTTTCCCGTTGCTGTTCATCAACAGCGTCCTGTCCTGCACCGTTGGCTTATGCCAGAAAGGCGTGCCCGTCTGGATACTGTAAACCTGGACCTTATCTTTCAGAATATCCATGGTCTTATCTGAAATTACCGTGCCGGTGCTTTCACCGGCGACAATAATCCTCAGGTTAGGAAGTTGGTCGGTGAGAAATTCCACCCGCCAGGCCAGGTCTTTGGCCTTGTTCGGATAGCGGGTAGCCGCTTCGTAAAACTCCTTGAGACAGCCCGTCATGCCGCTGCTGGTGCGCCGGTAGTTCAGCACCATCGAATTATACCCCTGGCTCTCCAGCTGCGACGTGATGCCGTCAAGAATACTGGACCAGCCGGGCGATTCATTCGTCAAATTCCACCCCATGCCACCCGAATTAAAGATAATGATGACATCCAGGTCTTTGACCTCCGTGTACATCGCCACCAGCTGGTCGGTGAAATTCTGAATATTCTCCTGGCCCTTCCCTATCAACTCGCCGGCCAGTTCAACAGCGTCATCGATTACCGTTTGCGGCACCGACGAATAATCGCACTCAGTTAAGGGGGGTTCCTGTATCCCGATATCTTGAGCCATCCCGACCTCTGAATTAAATATAGTCTGCCAAACAATGGCAAGCAGGGGAACTGCCACCAGTATTACCAGAACCCCCAGTCCGCCGATTTTTTTTAACATTACCGTATCTTCGACTTTATTTTAACAATTTTTACTTAACAATTCCAGAAAAAATCTCGTCCAGTATGCCGATAGCCATATCAATCTCATTATTGCCGACAATCAGCGGAGGTATCAGGCGGATAGCATTGGGCTTGAGCTTATTGACCAGCAGCCCTTTCTCAAGGCAGGCCATTAATACGTCCTGGGCGATATCACCATTAAATTCGATCGCCACCAGGAATCCGCGCCCGCGAACTTCGGTAATAAAAGAGTATTTTTTCTTTAATTTTTGCAGCCCCTCCATGAGGTACTGCCCCACCTTTTTTACGTTACCGGGAATATCGTTATCAATAACGTATTTCAGCACGGCACAGGCGGCGGCGCTGGTAACCGGATTTCCGCCGAAGGTAGCGTTATGGTCTCCGGGTGCGAAAACAGATGCTTTTTCCTTGGCCAGCAGCGCCCCGATGGGTATGCCCCCACCCATGCCCTTGGCCAGAGTCATGATATCGGGTTCTATGTCGTACAACTGGTATCCGAACAGCGCCCCGAGGCGGCCTATTCCCGTCTGGACTTCGTCCAGTATCAGTAAAATACCCTTGCGGTCGCACCACTCTCTTACCTTTTTCAGGTAATCGTCATCGGAGATATTAACGCCCCCCTCCCCCTGCACCGGCTCCAGCATCACGGCGCAGGTCTTATCCGTGGTGGCCGACTTTATCGCTTCGATATCGTTATTGGCCACGTTGACAAACCCTACCGGCAGAGGGACGTACGGCTCATGCATACTCGGTTGCCCGCTGGCCGCCGTCATGGCTAGAGAACGGCCATGGAAAGAACCCATGGTCGTAATGACCTCGTAGGCGCCTTTCAGTTTGAGATGACCGTAGCGTCGGGCCAGCTTAACGGCGCCCTCATTGGCTTCCAGACCGCTATTGCAGATGAAGGCCTTGTCCAGGCAGCTGTTCTCCACGAGCAGCTGGGCCAGTCGGACTTGCGGAACGGTATAGTACCAGTTTGACGTCTGTACGAGGGTACGCGCCTGTTCGGCGACGGCCTCGACAACTACCGGATGGCAGTGCCCCAGGCAATTGACCGCCAGCCCGTTGACAAAGTCCAGGTACTCTTTGCCCTTATCATCCCAGACACGCGCACCTTTTCCCCTTACCAGGGTCACCGGGACCCGCACTATCGTCTGCATATAGTATTTACTTTCCAGTTCTTGCCAGTCGGTCATTTTATTCCTTATATATCGTCGTACCGCCGTCATGTCCGTCAAATTCCTTTAACAGAGCGTGCGGCTTGCTACCATCTATTATACGGGTAATCGAGCCTGCATTTAAAGCCCTCAGGCAGGCGTTTATCTTGGGAATCATCCCCCCGGATATTACGCCGGAAGCTATCAGTGACTCCGCCTCATCCGCGGACACCCCGGGCAATACTGCCCCTGAGGCGTCGGTAATGCCGGCGACGTCGGTTAAAAAGACGAGGCGTTCCGCACCGAGAGCCACCGCCAGGTCACCGGCGATGGGGTCGCCATTGACATTAATTATCGCCGGGGCGTCACCGGGCCTGTCAATCGAGTACAGGCTGATAGGAGAGACAACGGGTATAAAGCCGGCCTTGAGCAGCGTTTCCAGGACGGCCGGATTTACTTTCACCACCTCCCCCACGTATCCCATCTCCCGATTTTTCGCCTTGCTCTCCATCAGAGCGCCGTCGACGCCGCTGATGCCTACCGCCCACCCGCCGTTAACGTTAATCGCCGCCGTGATTTCCTTGTTGCTCAGTCCGGCCAGCACCGCGGCAGCCACTTCCAGTGTCGGCAAATCGGTAACGCGTTCACCGTGGACGAACTTCGTGGCGACTCCCAGTCGCTTGAGCCAGTCGGTGACGGTACTGCCTCCTCCGTGCACGATAACCAGCGATTTGCCTTTTTTCTGTAGGGCCACGATATCCTCGATGGTCGTATCGCGGTTCCCGAAGGTAGACCCGCCTATTTTTATTACCGTTATATCTTTCATCGCTTTCTAATCCCTGCGAATATCAGGTCGTGTATTCGCTGTTAATAGTGACATATTCCTCGGAAAGGTCGCAACCCCAGGCCGTGGCCGCAGCGCTCCCCGCATTAAGTTTTAAATCTATACGCACTTCATCGCCATTCAGGTGCTTTACCACTTTATCATTATCGTAAGGAACGGGAGCACCGTCTTTAACCAGGCAGATGCCGCCTATTTCCAGGTAGAGCTTATCCGCATCCAGTTCCGCGCCGCTCCGGCCCGCCGCCGCTATTACCCGACCCCAGTTGGGGTCGCTGCCGTGTACCGCCGCCTTCACCAGCGACGAACTGACAATTGTCCGCGCCGCTATTCTGGCATCTGCCACGCTGGCCGCGCCGCTGAGAGTAACCTCGATGAGCCTGGTAGCCCCCTCGCCATCGCGTGCGATTTCTTTAGCCAGATAAATACAGACCTTATTCAGCGCTTCTTGAAACACCTCAGCCCTTTTATTTCCCGCAATTATCGGTTCGCCCCCGGCCTTTCCGTTAGCCATAATAAGCGCCATGTCGTTGGTGCTATCGTCCCCGTCGATGGAGACCATGTTAAGGGAGATATCCACGGCTTCTTTTAACACCGCCCTGAGATAGTCCGCATCGACGACGGCATCGGTCGTTAAAAAACAGAGCATGGTAGCCAGGTTGGGATGAATCATCCCCGAACCCTTCGCCATTCCCCCGACGGTAAAACCACCCGCCCTGACGGCCGCTTCTTTAGGCACGGTGTCCGTGGTCATTATCGCCCGCGCCAGTTCGTGACCGCCGTCGGTAGTGAGCTTCACCTTCGGCAGGTCAGCCCTGATACGCTCCATTGGCAGCATCGTGCCGATAACGCCGGTGCTCGCCACCAGGACATTATCCGCCGCCACGCCGACATGCCGTGCCGCCAGTTCCGCCATCTCCACAGCGTCTGTCATGCCCCGCTCTCCGGTGCAGGCGTTGGCGCAGCCGCTGTTTACCACCACGGCCCCGGCTTTGCCATCCTGCAAACGCTGCCGCGATAGGATAACCGGCGCCGCCTTGACTTTGTTCGTGCAGAAAACGGCCGCCGCCGCGCACGGCGCTTCGGAATAAAGCACGCCGAGGTCAGGTCGGTTCTCATATTTAATACCGGCGCTAATAGCGCCGGCCAGGAACCCTTCGGGGGAGGTAATCCCGCCGGAAGGAATAAAATCGGACTCGGTTTTCATTTATTCAAACTATATCACACTGCACGTCGGCAGGCAATTGTTATTTCCGTATAACTCCGCTTGAAACCCGAGACGGCACGATGATAAACTCAAACTGTAAGGACTGTTCATTTTC
>JAGLTT010000066.1 GCA_023135135.1 Dehalococcoidales bacterium | reverse complement strand
ACCAGTGACGATTCTACCAGTTCCCAGAAGTTTTCTCTATCCGCGCCGGTGACCACCGCCTGCTCGTGGGCCTCGCTGAGGACGACCGGGTAGCCGTGCCCGCGTTGACACTGGTCGAGTGCCAGGCTGTGGGTGAGGTTGAGCAAAGGCTCGCTCTCGGCCACCCATTGCGGAATCTCGATTCTGGCTATCTCGTCGCCCACTCTCAGGTAGAAAAAATGGACGCGGTGCTCCCCGTAGCGTTCTTTGACTATCTTCGACGGACTGATAAACAGCGCCGACCTTTCACCGCTTTCCAGCAGATTGATAAAGAGGTCGCGGTCGCGCACGCCGGCCACCGCCTCGCAATCGCGCTCCTTACCCGGCGGGCAATCGCGGTCGCAGTCGGGAATATCGTTAGGGCAGATAGCCACCCTCAGCACATTAACGACGTCCGTGCTGCGGGGAAAGCTGATGTAGCTGGCGAGGGCGACCTTCCTTTCACCGTTGAGCTTTCTCATGGCGTCGAGATATTTCAGCAGGCCGTTGACCAGCAGGACATCGGTGACGAACTCCGGGTAGGCCTCCAGACCCCAGAGTATCAGCGTGCCGTCGAGTAGCGCCAGCGTATCAGTGCCGGCAGGCTGTCCGGCGGCAAGGTCGGCCAGATGGCGGCATTCCTCGATGCCGCGCTTAATGCCCAGGATTGTCCCCTCAACTACCTGCTCGCGGCCGCCCCCGGGTGGGGTGATTACTAGTTCTTTATCATCGGAGTAGAGGCGGGGAAAGCTCGAAAGAGAAGCATCCGGCTGGCTGCCGTAGGTAATAGCCGCCGAGCCGATATTAATCAGGTAGCATCGTGTGGAATGATGGCGGTCGACGTCGATGTGTGAGCCGTCGCTGGCCATGACGGTGAAGTCGGCGGGGGTGGGGGGTAGGGGATAGGGCTGTGCCAGTCCGTCCACCAGTTCGGCCACCAGCCAGGTCGTTTTAGCGGCGGTGCATTTCTTCTTCAAGGCATCCAGGTCGATAGCCGGGCTGCCGATGGTTTCCAGGGCGAACTTAAGGCGTTTTTCGCGTTCGGCGCGGGTGTCTTTAAGTCCGGAAATCATGGCGACGACCTGCGCCGCTACCTTGGTCAGGTCCAGTGACAATTCTTCGTTCTCCTTCGGCCTAAGTATAGTGCAACAGGAAAGTGAACTCAAGCAAGGTAAAAATCACTCGTAAATGCTATAATGGGAAAAGAGTCATCGTTTTTTTGAGGGTGTTTTATGCTCGCAGCTTTAGGAACGGTTGTCATAACTTCACTATCGGGCGTGATGATGCCGGGGCCCATGTTCGCCGTGACCCTGGCCAAGAGCCTGAAATCGCCGTGGGCCGGCGTGTGGGTATCCCTGGGTCACGCCGTCATCGAGGTGCCCCTGATACTGCTGATATATTTCGGCCTGGCGCAGTTCTTCCAGAACGAAATCGTGCAGCTGGTGCTCAGCGTGCTCGGCGGCGGCATGATTGCCTGGATGGGCATCGGGTTGTTCCGCGCCCGCAAAGAACTCGCCAGAGAGGGCAAGGACACGACCTACAATGCCTTCGTCGCCGGCATCCTCATGAGCGGGCTCAATCCGTTCTTCCTGGTGTGGTGGGTGACGGTAGGCAGCCTGCTCCTGATGACCTTCCTCGATGCGGTCGGTACCTCGGGCCTGATTCTCTTCATCGTGGTGCACTGGCTGTGCGACCTGGTCTGGCTCTCGCTGGTTTCATTCACCGTCTATAGAACACATTCCTTCTGGGGGGAAAAGCTACAGGAGTGGATCTTCATCGTCCTGAGCCTGGCGCTGCTCTACTTCGGCGGACAGTTCATTGTGAAGGGGATTATTGCTTACGTGTGAACTACGGGTAAACAGACTTTTTACTTTTTCCGTTCCTCGCAGGTAAGGTCGCAAGCATCGCAGTTATCGTCGCAGGGTTCCACGTGTATGGTGACGTCGGTGTGGACAAGCCTGACCTTTATATCTATCTCCAGGTGGTTGCACATATTGTGGGCTTCTTCGATGCTGACGTGCTTGGGCATGACCAGGTGCAGGTCGATGTAGCGCTGTCTGCCGGCCTTGCGGGTGCGCAGCTTATGAAAGCTGACTACCTCTCCCCCGAAGTGCTCCGTGATGGCCGCCCTGATGTTGTTCTCCTCGCTCTCCGGCAGCTTCGTGTCCACCAGTCCCCCGAAAGAGTGTCTCAGCACGTTAAAAGCCACTTTCAGGATAAAGAGCGCCACCAGCCCGGCCAGAACGGAGTCGATGATGCCGAGTCCGGTAAGTCGGACCGCAATGAGTCCCACGAACACCGCGGCGGCGGAATAAACATCGGCGGCGATGTTGTGAGCATTGGCCTCCAGGGCCATCGAGTCCTCCCTTTTGGCCACCCTGAGCAGGTAGCGTGACAGGAATATACTGGCGATGATGGAGACCGCCATCACCACGATACCGGCCTCGGTCATTTCCAGGACGGCATCGGTCTGTATGCGGCGTACCGCCGAGTAGATGATGGAACCACCGGCGATGAATATTAAAATCGCCTGGATGATGGCGGCAACGTTCTCCGCCTTGCCGTGGCCGAAGGGGTGTTCCTCGTCGGCGGGCCTGGCAGCAATGCGTATGGCCAGGAAGGTAACGCTGATGGCAAACAGGTCCAGGAAACTATCGGCCGCCTGCGCCAGAACACTCAGGCTGCCGGTGATAACACCCACAGCGACCTTGAGTCCTATCAGAACAATGACGATAATTATGGAGAGCTTGGCTGCGCCGCTTCTGCCGGAAAACATTGTTTTACCCTGCTATCAGGCTTTCTTAACGGTAAGCTTGCGCCCCGGAATGAATCTGCCCCATTCTTTCTTGTCCCATACCACCAGGAGTGATGGCGCAATACATAGAGAGCTGAAGGTGCCGGAGATTATGCCGATGATAAGAACGATGACGAAATTCTGGATAGTTGCCCCGACAAAGAGGAGTAACGACAGGACGACGACCAACGTGGTCATGCTGGTATTCACGGAACGGCTCAGGGTCTCTACCAGACTGTTATTCACCACGGCTTCAAAGGTGTTGCCGATTCCCTTGGTCAGGTTCTCCCGGATTCTGTCGAAGACAACCACGGTGTTATTGACACTATAGCCGATAACAGCCAGGAGACCGGTGATAAACATAAGGTTAATCTCCCAGCCCATCAGGGCGCCGAGAATGGAAAACACTCCCATGGCAATCAGGGCGTCATGCACCAGGGCTACTATGGCACATGCGCCGTAGTGGAGAGGCCGGGGCATGCGGCGGAAAGCCCAGGTAACGTAGAGGAGTATGCCGACAGCCGCAATAGCCACGGCGATTGCGGCATTAGTTACCGTTTCCGAGGCAACCTGCGGAGAAACCGAGGAGAACTGCGCCTCCGTTAACTGCCCGAAGCGCCCGGATAAAGAATCCTCTAACTGCGCCTTTTCACTGTCGCTCAGTTCATGCGTGCGGATTACGAACTGTCCTTCACCGGCGCTTTGTATAATTGCATCGGTATAACCCAGGCTGACCATTTCCTCTTTGAACCGGTCGTATTCTACCGGCTCTTCGAATTTTACCGTCAGCATGGAGCCGCTGCTGAATTCAATCCCTGACGGCAGGCCGGCGCTCAGCAGTGATATAATTCCGACAAGAATTATTATCCCGGATATCAGAAAGAACCAGAATCTTTTGCCGATTATATCAAACATTATTTCTTGCCCCTGTCTATAATGAACAGCGTTTTATTCTTGCCCAGAGGACTGTGGATAAACAGGCGTAGCAGTGTGCGCGTAACCAGAATGGCGGTAAACATACTTATTATCACGCCGATACCTAAAGTCAGGGCGAAGCCCATTACCGGCGCACTGGCAATAATGCTGCTGCCCAGCCAGAAAAGAATAACACATACGATTATCGTGGTTACATTACTGTCCCTGATGGCCGACCAGGCGCGATTGAAGCCGGCTTCTATCGCGGCGCCCAGTGTCCGCCCCAGTCTCAGTTCTTCCTTCATCCTCTCGAAGATGAGGACATTAGCATCAACGGCCATGCCGATGGAAAGGATGAAGCCGCCCAGCCCCGCCAGCGTGAGTGTAACCGGAATCAGCTTGAACAATGCCATGACAAGCGCCACATAGAATATCAGGGCCAGACTGGCTAACAATCCGGGTATGCGGTAATAGGCAATCATAAAAAGCATAACCAGTACTATGCCGATTAGTCCGGCCATCCAGCTCATCTCGATGAAATTAGCTCCCAGCGTGGCCGAGACTTTCTCCTGGTAGAGCGGCGGCTGCTTTAACGGCATGGGCAGAGCGCCCGATTTAAGCAGGTTAGCCAGCTCTTCCGCTTCATTAGGGGTGAAGCTACCTTCAATCTGGCCGCTACCCTGGTAACTCTGTTGCCGAATTTGCGGGGCTGAGAGTAGCGAATTATCGAGGAAGATACCCAGGGCGCGCTGTGGTGTGCCGTATTCTCCCGCATTAAACAGTTTACTGGCTATCTGGTCGAAGATGATAGCACCCTCACTGTTCCATTGAATGCTGACCACATATACCGGGACCACATCTGACTGGTCAATCCTGGCTGCGGCATCTGATAATAAGTCGCCGGTGAGGTGTGTGCCGTCCGTACCTGTGGCTGGAATCCATGACAGGCTTTCGGAGAATTCCTGTAAAGATGTACTATCGGCTGGATTTCCGGACGCATCCGTGAGCATAATCTCGTCGTTATCTTTAACCAGGAAAGCGACGGTTCTGTCTTCTACCTGGCCTTCCTCGTTCGTCACACTCATGACGAATATCCGGTCGCCGGGTTCTCCCCTGTCGGCAAACTGTAGCTGGCTTTGTTCAAGGTAATAACCGAGGGTAACCAGCTGAAGCTCATCGGTTAATTCCACCTCTCTGAACTCGAGGAAGCCGGTCTGCTCGACCAGGCTCTTAGCAGCATCGATATCGGTGAACCCTGGTAGCTGTATCAGGACGCGGTCGTCTCCCAGTTGTTGAATTACCGGCTCGGCGACGCCGTATTTATCGATACGTTTTTGAATAGTGGTTATGACCCGCTTCATATTCCTGTCCAGTTCGGTGGCATTCTCGGTAGCATCAGCCTCATAGACGAGGTGCACGCCCCCGACGAGGTCGAGACCGAGGTGCAGTCCCTTTCTGCCGAGTTTCTCGGAGTCAACAGGCAGTATAGCCCACAGGGCAAATCCGAAGATTGCCAGTATCACGAGTAATGTTATGGCATTCTTTCTGGTCATTT
>JAGLTT010000065.1 GCA_023135135.1 Dehalococcoidales bacterium | reverse complement strand
TCTCGCCCGCCGTCATATTGCCGAAGAGACGAAACGTAAAACTGATAATCCGGATGAACATGCTGAGTAATTCCAGCAAACCGACAAAAACGCCGACAGCCCCGGAGAAAATACCCATCAGGTTAAACTTGCCTTTGAATACCTGCCCTATACTGTGGAAGACCGGTCCGAAATTGAAATACTGGCGGAAAAAACTTATACCCAGCGTTTTTAATCCGAAGTACAGCACAAAGACAAAGGACACCAGCGCTATGGCCAGGGGAGTATTGACATCCGTGTTCGCTCCTCTGATTAACTCATGGTGCCCGAACAATATCGAGCCGAAGCCCGGAATCAGGCTGAGCCAGGCATTAAAGAGGACGAAGAGAAAGATGGTACAAATTACAGGGAAAAACTTCCGCCCGTTTTCCTCGCCGGCGATACTACCGCAGAGGTCATAAATCCACCCGAGTAGGAATTCGAAAGCCGCCTGCAGCCGGCCGGGCACGAGCTTCATCCGGCGGGTGATAACCCAGCTGACAACCACCAGGAAAACAACGGTAATCCAGCCGGCGATAATAGTATTGGTAATCGGCAGGCCGAAGACGTGGAAGAGCTCCGGTGCCGGGAGGTGCGGCTCTGGTTCGTCGACACTCATCCAGCTGAGCCATTCCATCTCTCCAATGAGTTTACTGCCAATAGGCCCGGCCAGAAAACCAAGAATAATAATAGCTAGAGCGATGATAACAATGATAATTAATACAGGAAAAGAACAGCCGAGGCAGCCGCGCTTCTTGGGCTCAGCCACTAACCGTTCTCCTTGTCTTGATTATTGTTCATGAGGGGCCGAATCATTCGATATACACCGTAAACAGCTACCACCAACCCCACCAGCAGACCGATTATCATAAAAAGCGGTTTCTCACCACTGAGCTTCCAGCCGGCGAATGCCCCACCTGCAATACAGATACCGATATAAAATCCGATACCCGTCAGTCTCAGGGCCGGTATCATTTTGTTCATGCCGACCTCAACATTCCTGACCTTGAAAATGATACCAGAATTCGGCGCCTCAGGTCAAGCCGTGAAAGGTCTCCTGATATGGTACGCCGGATATCCGGGGTAACAGGATAAAGCTGATGATAAAAGCGGATTGTCAGGCGCGCTTACCCTTGAGTGGAGACGACCCGAAATCGCCCACCTTTACCTCGCCGGAGATATCATCGCCGGATACCTTAAGCTTGCATTCGAGATTCATCTTGCCCATCGGGCCGGCTATTTCCATTTCCCAGGAAACTTCATCCCCGCTCACCTTACCGCCGCTGAATTCCATCGTACCCATGGGGCTCTCCATGCTGCCGCTGAGGGTATCGCCGTCGGTCTTGAGAGTAAGCTTCGATTCCTGCTTACCCATCGGCGTGTCAATCTCGACATTATAAGTTCCGTCTACAGCCATTATCCTCTCTCCCTTCAAAGTCTAAAGTAATGCCGTTTCCTCCAGGTTGATAAAGCCGAACGAATATTAGCAACGTAGCTATTAATTGTCAACCTGAATAGAAAAGCCCTGAACATCAGGGCTTATGGTAAATCGCAGAAAAGTTAAACTCTGCATCTATTCCTGCCGGAAAACGCGGGGAAAATCACCGTCGAAGTCCTTTAAAAAATCATGCATGGCCAGCAGGTCCTCATCCCTGACCCCATCCAGGTTCTTGAATTTCTCCATTTCTTCCTCGGTAAGGTCGGTAATAACCTCAGGCTTGGCATTCTCCCTGATGATAGCCGCTACCAGACATCTGACGTGACATGAGGAACAGGAGACCTTCAGAAACCACAGCTCATCATTATGCTCAACAACTTCGATATGGTCTTCATGGTAGTTCTGCCCGCAGGAACCACACTTTATAGAAGCTATCATTCTCTTAATCAGAGTCTCGTCCATATAACAGGTTCCCGCAGCTTACAAACTAAAATTAGCTAGGACTTGTGTTTATCGAAATCATCGAGGTCGAGGGTATTGATAAAATCATAGAACGCCGACATCTTTTTCTTCATCTCTTCGTCATTGACCTTCTTGCTTTCTTTGCCGCTGCCCTCTTCTGCATCTTCGAAGATGGGTTTGCCCGTCTCCCCGTCCAGCAGGATACCGGCTTTCTCCAGGACCGATTCGTCGGCGAAAATGGTTACTCCCGTTCTTACCGCCAGAGCCAGCGCATCGCTGGGGCGCGAATCCACCTCCACCTGTTTCCCGTCCACTTCGAGGATTACCTTGGCAAAAAAGGTGTCATTCTTGAGGTCATTGACGATGATAGAATTAACCGCCGCTCCCAGTGTATCAATAACCGAACTCAACAGGTCATGTGTCAATGGCCGGGGAACGGCCACTCCCTGCAGCTTTACCGCAATGGCATCGGCTTCAGCCGGGCCGATCCAAATGGGCAGATAGCGGTCCGACATTTTTTCTTTTAGAATTACTACACGCTGGTAGTTCATCAGGCTAACCCGAATGCTGTCAATCGTCATCTCTATCATGGCCAGTCCTCCATCCCCTTTTCTCAACGTGTGTAATTAATTCTAACCCTACATCAATAACCCTGTCAAATGATATCAATGTATCGTTCTGCGCGGTTTTCACTGAGCCGGTATCTCAGTCTTTTCCCACCCCTTCCTCCAACAAATTGGTGTTATATATGCAGACTTTTCAGGGTTTCTTTATTGAATGTCTCTCGCCGTACTCTCTATAATTTAAAAGTTGACAGGTCTATAAATTAGATATGTTATAATAATTACCATCGTACCTGCGCAAAAACCCAATAAAAACGGAGGCATAATAATGAAACAGGGCCAAAAAGCCATCGTCTGGTTCAACGAAGTCACCAAAAAGGATATACCCCTCGTAGGGGGTAAGGGTGCCAACCTGGGAGAGATGACCAATGCCGGAATCCCCGTGCCCCAGGGCTTTATCGTCACCGCCGGCGCTTACTTCGACTTCGTCGACAAGGCGGGTCTCAATGATAAGATGCGGGCACTCCTTAACCCCGTTGACGTTCACGACAGCAAACAGCTTCAGGAAGTTGCCGCTGAAGTCCAGGAAGTAATACAAAGTGCCCCCATGTCCGCTGAATTGGCTAAAGAAATCGAACAGGCTTACGTCAAGATGGGTAAGGGCCTTGTCGCCGTGCGTTCTTCGGCCACTGCGGAAGACCTGCCGGAGGCTTCCTTCGCCGGCCAGCAGGCCACCTTTCTTAATGTGCAGGGTGAAAAAGACGTGGTGAAGGCCGTCCAGGACTGCTGGGCTTCACTCTTTGGCGCACGCGCCATCTTCTACCGGCAGGAACAGGGTTTCGACCATTTCAAGGTCGGTATTGCCGTTCCGGTACAGCGAATGGTGCAGTCGGAAGCCGCCGGCGTTATGTTCACCGTAGAACCGAACACGAGCGACCGTACCAAAATCACCATCGAGTCTGTCCTCGGTCTCGGTGAAATGATAGTCTCCGGAGATGTCACCCCCGACCATTATCTCATCAACAAAGCCGATATGAAAATCCTGAAGAAGGAAATTAAAAAGCAGGAATGGAAACTGGTCAGGGACATCTCCGGTAAAAGCGATGACCCCAATATAAAGATAGACCTTACCCCCGCAGAGCAGAACGCCCAGAAAATTACCGATGAAGATATAACTTTCCTGGCAAAGATCGGCAAGCGCCTTGAAGACCACTATGGCATCGCTCAGGATGTCGAGTGGGCTAAAGAGAATAATGAAATATTCATCGTGCAGACTCGCCCCGTTACCACTATCAAGGAGACAACCGGAGCAGCCTATGAAATCGATGCTCCGGTGCTGGTATCCGGGGCTGCCGCCAGCCCGGGCGTAGCCTCCGGGCCGGTAAAAATTGTGCCCGACCCCTCCCAGATAGATAAGGTACTGAAAGGCGATGTCCTGGTTGCGGAAATGACCACGCCGGACTTCGTCCCCGCCATGAAACGGGCCGTGGCCATCGTTACGGACCGCGGCGGCCGGACCGCCCATGCCGCCATTGTCAGCCGCGAGCTGGGCATCCCCTGTATTGTCGGCAGTGAAAACGCCACGACAGTCCTCAAAGACGGCCAGGTCATCACGGTCGACGGCAGCAACGGCAAGGTCTATCCGGGCAAGATAGAAGTCAAGAGCGACGTTATAATACGCGCCCGCGGCGAAGTCAAGACCAAGACCAAGCTCCTGGCCAACCTGGCTCAGCCGGATATCGTCGACCGCGTGGCTACGCGGGATGTCGACGGCATCGGCCTGCTGCGCGCCGAATTTATGGTTGCAGAAATCGGCGAGCACCCCAGCGCCATGATTGAGCAGGGCCGCGGCAATGAGTTCACCGAAAAGCTCGCTCACGAGCTGATGAAGTTTGCCGCAGCCTTCCACCCGCGCCAGGTGGTCTACCGCACCAACGATTTTAAATCCAACGAATATAAAGCCCTCAAGGGCGGCGATAAGTTCGAAGAAGATGAAGAAAACCCGATGATTGGCTATCGCGGCGCCTCCCGTTACATCACCGACATCGAAACCTTCAAGCTGGAACTGGACGCTATCAAGAAGGTCAGGGAGCAGTATGATAACCTCTGGGTGATGATTCCCTTCGTCCGGACGGTAGCGGAGCTGGAGAGTACCGTTAAAATCATGGCCGAAGAGGGACTGAAACGCTCCGATACATTCAAGCTCTGGATGATGTGCGAAGTTCCTTCCAATGTCATCCTGCTGGAGAAATTCCTGGCTGTCGGCATTGATGGTATATCGATAGGCTCCAACGACCTCACCCAGCTGACGCTCGGTATCGACCGCGATAGCTCCAAGCTGGCTGAGACCTTCGACGAGCGTAACGAGGCTGTCATGCTCTCCATCGAGAAAGTGGTCAGGACCTGTAAGTCCCTGGGTGTTACCTGCTCCATCTGCGGGCAGGCACCCTCGGTTTACCCCGAGATTACCGAGAAACTGGTGGAATGGGGCGTTACCTCGGTCTCCGTCAGCCCGGATATGATTGACATTACCCGTGATATTATCGCCGCTGCTGAGGCAAAACAGGGCATAAAGTGACAATCGGAAAATTTAATATACGGCAGACAAGCGAGGAGAGAGAGTTAAGCCTCTCCCCCCATGCCGTCAAAAGCAGCCTGTCCCGCGGTCGCCAGAGACCCGAGCGACCTGACCCGGTGCGCACCGCTTTTCAGCGTGACCGCGACCGTATCATCCACAGCAAGTCGTTCCGCCGCCTCAAGCATAAAACGCAGGTTTTCATCGCCCCTCTCGGCGACCACTATGTCACCCGACTCACCCATACTCTGGAGGT
>JAGLTT010000064.1 GCA_023135135.1 Dehalococcoidales bacterium | reverse complement strand
AAATGCCTGGTTCTGGCTCAGGCGCCGCCGGTACTCGACGCGATGAAGGCAAAATCGGTTCCAAAGTCGCGATACACCGCCGGTCAGTATAAACAGCAGGGAAATCAAAACAAGTGGTACCTGGTGCGTTGCCAGACTGATTATCAGAATCAGTATCGCGAAGAAAAGCCAGTAGTCGCCCCGCATCGCCTATCCTTCTCCGGCGACGGGTTCCTCTTCCACCGGCACGAACACGGAATCCATTATCTCTTTAAGAGTCTGCTCGGCTTTCTGACCGCGGAGTCGACTCTCCGACTTGGGAATGATGCGATGAATCAATACAGGAGTAACCATGTATTTTATATCGTCCGGGGTTACGAAAGCCCTGCCCCGCAGCGCCGCCAGGGCCTGTGACGCATTGTAGAGAGCCAGCATAGCCCTGGGACTGGCCCCCAGCTCTACATCGTCGTGCTCACGGCTGGCATGGATAAGGCGGATGATATAGTCCTCCACGTCGGAGGCAATATGTACATCGCGGCAGGCCTTCTGCATTTTCATAAGGTCATCGGAAGATATCACCGGCGATAGCTCTTCCAGTGGGTCGGTCTGGCGGAAGCGTGATAGAATCAACCGGTCGTCTTCAACGCCGGGGTAACCTATCTGTATTTTCATGAGGAACCGGTCAAGCTGCGCCTCGGGCAGAGGGAACGTGCCCTCCAGTTCGATGGGGTTCTGCGTCGCCATGACCAGGAAGGGCCGGGGCAGCGGCATGGTCTCTCCCTCGGCGGTGACCTGGCGCTCCTGCATCGCTTCCAGCAGCGCCGACTGCGTTCTGGGGGTGGCCCGGTTGATTTCGTCCGTCAGCACTATTTGCGACATTACCGGCCCGGGGCGGAACTCAAAGTCTGATGTTCTCTGGTTAAAAACGTAGGTTCCGGTGATGTCCGAGGGTAAAAGGTCCGGCGTGCACTGAATTCGCCGGAAGCTGCATCCTAAAGATTTTGCCAGCGACTTCGCCAGGACGGTTTTGCCCAGTCCCGGCACATCTTCGATGAGCATATGCCCCTCGCAGAGCAGGGCAATAATAGCCAGTTCCACCACCTCGCCCTTGCCCACGATAACACGCTCGACGTTTTCCTTAACTTTAATGGCAGCGTCTTTTATCTGCCGTACGATTTTCTCTTCCATATCCCACACTCTTCTTTTTTGTTCATTATAACAGCTTGAGTGTGGTGTGGCTATTTCAGGACGCATACAGGATAATAATAAAGCAGCCCAGCCTTGACAAACTCCCCATACTCTTTAATAATAGCTTGGTGTCCCCAATATAAATTTATAGACTGAAAGTGTGCCTGATGAAAGCATTAAGGTGGTACGGCAGAAAAGACCTGCGGTATGAAGACGTTCCGGAACCCTCTCCCGGGCCGGGGCAGTTGAAAATAAAAGTCACCCTGGCCGGCATCTGCGGCACCGACCTGAAGGAATACGCCACCGGCCCCCACATGATACCCCCGGATAGAGTCCCCCTGACACTGGGGCATGAGTTCGCCGGTACGGTGGACACCCTCGGTAAAGGAGTCACTGATTTCAATGTCGGCGACCGGGTAAGCGGGGTCGGCTACTACTATTGCGGCGAGTGTTACGTCTGTAAGGAAGGCCGGTACAACCTGTGCGTGAACCAGGGATTTACCGGGCTAACTACTGACGGATGTATGGCGGAATTTTTCGTCCTGCCCGCCTATGCATGTTATAAGCTCCCGGACACAGTATCTGACGAATACGGCGCTCTGGTGGAACCCCTGGCCGTGTCCCTTCACGCCGTCCGGCAGGGCAAGGTACAACCCGGGGACACGGTAGCTATCGTTGGTGACGGCGCTATCGGCCTCGGCGCCCTGCTGGCCGCGAGGGCTGCCGGAGCCTCCGAAGTCTACCTCGTCGCCAAGCACAAAGGCCGGGGCGGACTGGCTGAAAAGCTGGGCGCTACCGCCGTTATCTACCTTGACGAAGGCAACCCCGTCCAGAAGCTTATGGAGTTGACCGGCGGCATCGGGGTAAACGCCGCTATCGAATGCGTCGGTTACCCGGATACCCCCCAGCTTACCGTGGAACTCACCCGGCGGGGCGGCATCGCCGTAATCACCGGGGTCTTTGAAAAACCCGGCACCATCGACTTCAGCACTATTTTATTCACCGAGAGAATGCTGGTGGGCAGTTCTATTTACATACACGAGGGCAGGACGGTCATCGACCTGCTGGCGGATGGGAGAATCGACCCCGGCAGCCTGATTACCTCCATCGTCCCCCTCAAAGACGCCGCTGAACTGGGGTTCGAGCAACTGGTTCAGAACAAAGAGGCCAATATCAAGGTGCTGCTGAGCGTTCCTTGATGATGGCCTGCAATTGGTCTACAATACAAGTGAACACTGCGTAAGGAGGAAAATAGTGATAAATAAGCAGATACATGAATTTCCCATAATATACACCAACCCTATCCCCAAGATAGCCCTGGGCTGGGGAGCCTATCAAACAATCGGCGACGAATGTAAAGCCGCCGGCATGAAAAAAGCCCTCATCGTAACCACGGGACTTAAAGGAACCGGCATCATCGAAGAAATCAAAGGAGTTATCAACCACGCCGGAGTTGCCATGGAAATCTACGATAAAATTTCTTCCAACCCCAAGGACCACGAGATAATGGCAGCCTATAAACTATTCAAAGAGAGCCAGTGCGACGGCGTGGTAGCCGTCGGCGGCGGCAGTTCCATCGATACCGGAAAGTGCATCCGCGTCATTGATGCTAACGGCGGCCAGCATGTCAATAACTTTACTGTCTTTCTCGACCCTCCCTTTGCGGAAACCTTAAAGAAGATGAAACCCTGCACCATCCCCCAGATTTCGGTGGCGACCACCTCCGGCACGGGCGCCGAGGTCACCTCCTGGGCAGCCATCTCTAATACCAAAGCTAAAGCCAAGGTACTGGTCAGCGGACCCAACGTCCAATCCACCGTCGCCGTTGTCGACCCCCTGCTCAGCAGGCTGCAGCCCCGCGATATCGCCGCCTGGACGGGATTCGACGCCCTGGCACACGCTATCGAAGCTTTCGTCACCAAGGTACAGGGGCCTTACTCCTACGGCTTGCTCCTGCGGGCTACCGAGTTCATCGCTCAAAACCTCCGTGAGTTTACCTATAATCGCATGAGCAATACTGCCTGCGAGCGCATGGCCTGGGCTTCCACCATGGGCGGCATCGCCATCGGCTTCGGGGCCGGCGCCGGCATCGTGCACGGCCTGGGACACCAGATAAGCGCCCTCACGGACTGCCACCACGGCCGTATTAATGCCGTTATGATGCTGGCGGGAGAGAGATATAACCAGCCCGCTATCACCGAGAAATTAGCCGCTTTGACCCGCGCCATGGGCGTCGATACCACCGGCATGACAGAGTGGGAAGCCGCCGACTGCTGGTTCGACGAAATAGAACAGCTGCTTGAAGACCTGGAAATTACACCCGGTCAGCTTAACCAGCAGTTCGGAGTCGAGGAGAAGGACCTGGACCATATCGTTAAAGTATATTCCAATGACTTCTGCAGCCAGGGCAATGCGAAAGAGTTCAACTATGATGAATGCATCAACCTCCTGAAGAGTGCGCTCTAGAGTTGCCCGGGCCGCCAGCAAAAACCGGCGTAAGATAATTTTATTGGAAAAGATAAAGTGGGTGGCGAGAAACCCCTGATAATTGTAAAATGGTTGCAGGGGCTCGTCACCCATTTTTTGAGAGATAACGGAAAGAAGGTTGAAAATTAAATGGATAAAGAGACGATGGAACCCAAGAAAAACGAGAGCAAGACCGTCGAAGAACCCGAGGTTATCGAGGAGATAGTCGTCGAAGAACTCAGCATCGACGGCGTTTGCGGGGTATACTAAGCATGACCTGCCGCCTGGCCGATAACGTTCAGGTAAGAAAGGAAGGCTGGGGCTTGCTCTTCTATCTGGAGACGCGTCACAAGGTATTCTTCGTGCGAAGCGGCGACTGGCTTTACCCGGAGCATTTTGACGGCACCTGGACGTTCGACGGCATAGTCAATGACATAGCCGAGCGCAGCGACACTCCCGCCGAGATTATCGAGCGTTCCCTCCCCAAGTTGACGGACCGCCTGATAAAAAACAGGGTGATTATTGATGAAGTATGCTGACTGGCCCTTGTCCGCACCGGTAAATATAACCTGGGAAATTACGCACCAGTGCAATCTGAAATGCGTCCATTGCCTCTCATCCAGCAGCGTTGCATCCCCCGGCGAGCTTGACGAGGCAGAGTGCCGGGCTATCGTCGACCAGCTGGCGGCGCTCAAGGTATTTGAAATCAATTTCGGCGGCGGAGAGCCGCTGCTCAAGGATTATTTTCTCCCCCTGCTCCGCTACATACATACCAGGGGCATCGTCACCTGCATCAGCACCAACGGCACCGTGCTTACGGAAGAGGCTATCGAACTATTTACGGATAATCCGCTAGTAAACGTGCAGGTAAGCCTGGACGGCGCTACCCCGGAGGTCAACGATCGCATCCGCGGTCAGGGCACATTTCACCGTATCATCAAAGGAATCGAGCGCCTGGCGGGTAAAAATATCCCCCTGTCTATCAACACCGTGGTCACCTCCCTGAACTTTATGCAGTTGGGCCGGCTCAAGGAGATGGCCGGTTCTTACGGGGCCAGCCTGCGCGTGTCCCGCTTCCGCCCTTCGGGGCGGGCCAGGGAAAGCTGGGAAATGCTGAGACTGAATGCGAAACAGCTGCGTGATCTCTCCGACTGGCTCAGCGATGACCCCACCATTCTTACCGGCGACTCCTTCTTCTCCATCTCCCAGGACGGGAGAAGGCACCTCGGACTGGACATGTGCGGGGCCTGCAAGATGACCGCCTGCATCGACCCCTGCGGCTTCGTTTATCCCTGCGCCTTCATGCAGGAAAGAGAGTTCTGCGGCGGCAACCTCAGAGAGATTACATTCCAGGATATCTGGGACAATGCGGCCGCGTTCAATTACTTCCGGCAACTGGAACCCGAAGCCTGCCGGAAGTGCCCGCGCTTCAATAACTGCCGGGGAGGTTGCCCCGCCGTGGCTTACTTCGTCAGCCGCGACCTCAATAGTGCCGACCCGGAATGCCTGATAAACTGGAGCCGGGATATTTCACCCGCGCCGCCGCTCGAAGGCAGGTAATACTATCACCTGAAGGGGATAGAGATTATGTACGGGCAATTTAAATATCTTTTTTCACCGCTCCAGATAGGCAAGGTAGTCGTGCCCAACCGGATTTCCTTCTCCGCCCACCTGACCAACTTCGCCGAG
>JAGLTT010000063.1 GCA_023135135.1 Dehalococcoidales bacterium | reverse complement strand
GCCGTCTTCTTAAGCAGCGAGGATGAAGCAAAGGGAATTAAAGAGAGACTGGAAGCCGGGGAGGCCCTCGGGCCCATCGCCGATGAATATTCCGATTACAGTGTTTCGCGGGAGAAGCACGGGGAGCTGGGTTACGTAATGCCGGAACAAACGGGCGAAACCTTTGATGCATATGTTTTCGACCCGGAGGTGGAGTTGGGGAAATGGAGCGAGCCTCTCCGGGACGAGAATTACTGGAGTACGGGCGGATACTGGCTGGTAGAAGTGGTTGACAGGGAGGATGATAGAAAAATCAGCAGTGAAGACCGCAATTATCTTATAGAAGAGCTCTTTAATGAATGGGCTTCAGGTCTGTGGGCTGACCCTGACCTTGTCGTTGACAGTAGCTTCCTGACCGAAGAGTTGAATCAATGGGCGATAGACCGGGTGTCGAAGGATATCCAAGAAGCGGGGGGGTAATAGAGATGGATAAAAAGAATATCGGAGTCGGGCTGATAGGCCTGGGAGTGGTTGCCGGACGGGTGGCTACGGTACTGACGGACAAGGCGGACGAGCTGGCGGAAAAGGTCGGGTGCCCCCTGGTACTGCGTAAGATTAAGGTCTTACCGCAGGATTTGTCGCGCCCGCAGGCCAGGGAAATGCCCTCCGAATTATTCACAACCGATGATGAGGAGTTCTTCCATGAGCCCGGTGTTGATATCGTTATCGAGGCCATCGGCGGTGTCAGCCCGGCGCTGGACTACCTTAAAAGGGCGCTATCGGACGGTAAACACGCGGTGACTTCTAATAAAGAACTTATTGCCAAGCACGGCACGGAGCTCCTGGCTCTGGCCCGGCAGCACGGCGTGGGCCTGCAATATGAAGCAAGTGTCGGCGGGGGTATCCCGCTGATTGCTCCTTTCAAGCATGACCTGGTGGCCAACAATATCAGCGCTATTTTCGCCATCATCAACGGTACCACCAATTATATCCTCACCATGATGGCCAGGGAGGGCCTGGACTTTGCCTCGGCTCTCAAGCAGGCGCAGGAACTGGGCTATGCCGAGGCTAACCCGGAAAACGACGTCGAAGGGATAGATGCCAACTATAAGCTGGCTATCCTGGCTTCGCTGGCCTTTCAGACTCAGGTACGCCCGGAGGATATTTACCGTGAAGGTATATCGCGGCTCACCAGTCGCGACTTCCGCTATGCCCGGGAGCTGGGTTTCGCTATAAAGCTGCTGGCCATAACCAAGCAGAGTAGCGATTCTATCGAAGCCAGGGTACACCCGGTATTCATTCCCGCCGATTCCTTTCTGGCCAAGGTGGATGGCGTCTATAACGCCGTTCAGGTAGAAGGCGACTTGGTAGGCAAGGTGCTCTTTATGGGTGAGGGCGCCGGTGCCAATGCGACGAGCAGCGCTGTCGTTGCCGATGTTGTTTCATCGGCGCGGAAAATTGCCCTGGGTATCGGCAGCATATCCACCTGGAAAGCGGCAGCGGGCAAGAGCATCAAGCCCATGGATGAAATCGAAACACAATATTACGTCAGGTTGAGCGCTGCTGACCGACCCGGTGTTCTGGCGCAGATTGCCACCGTCTTCGGCAAGAACCAGATAAGCATTTCGTCGGCGATACAGCCGGAGTCGGATAGTAAAACGCAGAAGGCGGAAATCGTAATCATGACCCACCCCGCCCGGGAGAAGGCCATGCAGAAAGCTCTCGGCGAACTGAAAAAGCTCGAGGTGGTCAGCGAAATCAGCAATTTCATCAGGGTCGAAGAGATAGAGGGCGGTTAGCCATGAAAAAGGGAGTTTTACTTCAATACAAGGATTACCTGCCGGTTACGCCTGAAACCCCGGTATTTACTATCGGGGAAGGGGATACCCCGCTGGTAAGGTGTGACCGGCTGGCGAAAAAATACGGCTGCAAGGAGCTGCATTTCAAGCTGGAAGGGTGCCACCCCACCGGCTCCTTCAAGGACCGGGGCATGGTGATGGCCGTCGCCAAAGCGGTGGAAGACGGCAGCAAAGCTATCATCTGCGCTTCCACCGGCAATACCAGCGCCTCCGCAGCCGCTTTCGCGGCTTACTGCGGACTCGAATGCATAATCGTCATACCCCGGGGGAATATCGCCATGGGCAAGCTGGCGCAGGCTGTCGTTCACGGCGCCAGGATAGTCGCCATCGATGGTAACTTCGACCGCGCGCTTAAAATCGTGCTAAGTCTGACCGAAAAGCACCCGGTAACGCTGGTGAATTCCCTCAATCCCTACCGCATCGAGGGGCAGAAGACGGCTGCCTTCGAGATTATCGACGTTCTCGGCGACGCCCCGGATTATCTCTTTTTACCGGTGGGGAATGCCGGCAACATTACCGCTTACTGGAAGGGATTCGTGGAGTATTACGGGGCGGGTAAAGCGACTAGGAAGCCGAAGATGTACGGTTTCCAGGCCGAGGGGGCGGCGCCGATTGTACGCGGCCATGCCATCGAAAAGCCGGAGACGGTGGCTACGGCAATACGCATCGGTAATCCGGCCAGCTGGCAGAAAGCTGAAGCCGCCCGCGACGAGTCCGGTGGCATTATCGACATGGTCAGCGACGAGGAAATCCTCGCCGCCCAGAGAATCATGGCATCGGAGGCCGGGATTTTCGGCGAGCCGGCTTCGGCGGCGCCACTGGCGGGCCTTATTAAGTTAACAGGTCATGGTGAGGACTTCTCCGGTAAAACCATCGTCTGCGTGGTTACCGGCAGCGGACTCAAAGATACGGAGGCCGCCCTGAAGAAAGCGCCGTCGTTCCTGGAGCTTCCGGCGGACCTGGCGGCGGTGGAGAAAGCGCTGGGGTGGACATAGTTAGCAACCTCTAAAGGAGGCGGAGCATGTTTGACGAGGCTAAGATTAAAAAATCGGTACAGAATATTATCGAAGCTATCGGCGAAGACCCTGACCGCGAGGGGCTTAGAGCTACTCCTCAGCGTGTAGCCGAGATGTACGCCGAGCTTTTTGCGGGTTTAAAAAAAGACCCCAAGGATGACCTTGAGGTGGGGTTTGAGCTGGGGCACCGGGAAATGGTGGTTTTAAAGGATGTCCCCTTTTATTCCATGTGCGAGCACCACCTCCTGCCGTTCTACGGCGTCGCCCACGTGGGCTATATCCCCAACGAGGAGGGGCGTATCGTAGGCATCAGCAAGCTGGCGAGGGTAGTGGAGACGATAGCCCGCCGACCCCAGGTACAGGAACGGATGACCACCGAGATTGCCGATGCCATTACGGAAGGTATTAAAGCGGTAGGAGTAGTGGTGGTTGTTCAGGCGGAGCACCTCTGTATGGTCATGCGGGGCATTAAGAAACCGGGGAGCAACGTTATTACCTCGGCCATCCGCGGCTCTTTCCACAGCAACCCGGCCAGTCGCGCCGAGTTCTTCTCGCTCATTCAGGGGAAATAAGTTTAAATATCCAAATTTGCGTACTTGGCATGCGCCTGGATAAAGGCCCTGCGCGGCGGGACCTCGTCGCCCATCAGTATATGAAATATCTCGTCGGCTTTGGTGGCGTCCTCCAGGGTTACTTCAAGGATAGTCCGATTGTTCGGGTCCATGGTGGTCTCCCAGAGCTGCTCTGCCGTCATTTCACCCAGGCCCTTGTAGCGCTGGATTTCCGTCTTTCTGGCGGTGCTGTTTTTCAGCACCTCGTCTTTTTCCTGGTCGGAATAGACCCACTTTAATCCTTCGCTGCTCTTGATACGGTAGAGCGGTGGCTGGGCGATGAACAAATGACCGGCGCTGATAAGCTCCATCATGTGGCGGAAGAAGAAGGTAAGCAAAAGGGTGCGGATGTGAGAGCCGTCGACATCGGCGTCCGTCATGAGGATTACTTTACCGTAGCGCAGTCTGCTGACATCAAATTCCTCGTCAATACTGGTGCCGAGCGCGGTAATGATGGTGCGGATTTCGTTGTTGGCCAGCATCTTGTCCGGCGGTGCCTTCTCAACGTTAATGATTTTGCCTCTGAGGGGTAGTATCGCCTGGAAACGGCGGTTCCGACCCTGCTTGGCGGAGCCCCCGGCGGAATCACCCTCCACCAGGTACAGCTCGCACTGCGCCGGGTCTCTCTCGGAGCAGTCGGCCAGCTTTCCGGGCAGGGTGCCGGTTTCCAGTCCGCTCTTCCTAATGATTAAATCGCGGGCTTTACGGGCGGCTTCCCTGGCCTTGGAGGAGATAACGCATTTTTCGATTATTTTCTTGGCGTCATCGGGGTGCTCTTCAAGGTAGAGGGCCAGGCCTTCGTTGACGGCGCTCTCCACCTGGCTCTTGACTTCGATATTGCCCAGCTTACCCTTGGTCTGCCCCTCGAACTGCGGCTCGGAGAGCTTGACACTGATGATAGCGGTAAGACCTTCGCGGACGTCCTCACCGGTCAGGTTGGGGTCATCATCCTTGAGTAATTTATTCTTCTTGGCGTAGTCATTGAGCACGCGGGTCAACGCCGAGCGGAATCCGGTAAGATGGGTGCCGCCGTCTACGGTGTTAACGCAGTTGGCGAAGCTGAAGGCGGACTCGCTGAAGCCGTCATTATACTGGAGGGCTACCTCAATCTGGGTGCTGTTGACGGACTTGGAAATGTAAACGGGTGTCGGATGGCGCACTAACCTGTTTCGATGAAGGTGGCGGACGAAGCCGGTAATCCCGCCTTCGAAGTAGAATGTACGCTCCTGGTCGCTCTCCTCGTCTATGATGGTAATTTCCACGCCTTTATTGAGATAGGCCATTTCCCGCAGGCGCTCGCTTACAGTGTCGTAATCATAGCTTATTTCGCTGAATATCTCCTTGTCGGGAAGAAAGGTGGTGATGCTGCCGGTATCGTTAGCTTTACCCGTTGCCTGTAACGGCCCCTGCGGGATGCCGTGCCTGTATTCCTGGTGGTAAACCTTACCGTCGCGCTTGATATCGACGGCGCACCACTCGGACAGGGCGTTGACAACTGAGGCGCCGACGCCGTGCAAGCCGCCGGATACAGTATATGTCTTGCCGCCGAACTTGGCCCCGGCGTGGAGCACGGTCATGACCGTCTCCAGGGCGGAGACCTTGGTAGTCGGGTGAATATCCACCGGAATACCGCGTCCGTTATCGGTAACCCTTACGGATTTGTCCGCCTTGATGGTGACGACAATCAGGTCGCAGCAACCCGCCATGGCCTCGTCGATGCTGTTATAAGCAATCTCGTAAATCAGATGGTGCAGTCCGCGCTGGTCCGTGCTGCCAATATACATGCTGGGACGGCGGCGCACTGCCTCCCGTCCGCCCAACACCTGGATGTCCTCGGCGGTATATTCATTATTGTTGTTTTGCGGCTCTTTTGGCGTGGTTTTCTTCGG
>JAGLTT010000062.1 GCA_023135135.1 Dehalococcoidales bacterium | reverse complement strand
GCCAGCTGCAGCTAATGCCCGGATGGGAGAGAGTATCATGGGCTCTCCTTTATTTATTGGTAATAGCACCTTGGGGCGATCTCTCGTCAGCTCACCCATGCGGTCGCCATCACCAGCAGCTATGATAACAGCTCGATTAATTTTTGTGTCAAGCACCAGCAAAATACTCCTCTAATACCTTTAAAAATCAAAGAAAGCCGCAATAAATCCAACAATTTAGTACGGACTTACGGAGCACCATTCTGACGAAGAGAATAGTATAACCTAACACAATATAATTGAGGATCGTCTAGTTTGTCAAGGTATAATGATTCATGCGACAGTTGTTGAACTAAATCACGCTTGAGGTACCTCTGCCGCTCTTACATGTTCTGGGTATGCAACAGAATTGCATTTTGTTCAATACATGTCACAATAGCTTATGTTGTGACCTCATTACACAATATGACGAAATGTGTAGTGTAAAAGAAGGCCAAATCTTCACGGACGGGGAGACCGAGTAGGGTCGGTTGGTTCTAGATATCGTCCCCTTTGGTGGAGCCGGGGTTACAATAGGCAGAACTTTTGAGGTGGCTTTTAGCCTTACTATGTAGCCCCGCTGTTATCAAAGGTGATTTTATCACTAAAACCGAGTACCTGCAACTTGGCAACTACTTCTTATAAGGTCAACAAAGCGATGGACTGTGCAGGCATGGTCAGACCTGGGTGAACACCCGACCAGTTACGGTTGGTGTAGTTTATCGCGGCAATCTTTAGCGCCAATATCCCAGCCTTACCACAGGAACAAACCGACTAGGTGAGCGTAACTGTAGTAAGCCTTTTAACATTGGGGTGAAATTGCGACAACCTTGAATCCCCTCTTTTCAATATCAGTCATTTCTATATTAAGGTCCTAAACTATAAACGCAAGATGGCTAAGCCCTTCGCCTTTTTCTAACCTGCCCTTAATATTTGGTCCACCCTTTAAGTTAGTATTTTCAGCATTGGGGTATAAACAGGCAGAACTCCAACCGTGTCCCTTTTCCTTCCATCCGGCAGAACCGGGGCTCGCATTACAGTTTAGCCTTCCTTTTGTTAATTACTTGTTTTTCACCTCAAAGCAGACCTCTAAGTCTGGGATCAAGGGCATCTCTTAATCCATCGCCCACCAGGTTAAAGGCGAACACCACCAACATAATGGCAATCCCTGGCGCAAGGGACAACAATGGATATAATAGCAGGTACCTCCGGCCGTCGGCTACCATAGCACCCCATGCCGCATCGGGGGGTCTGATACCAAATCCCAGAAAGCTAAGACCGGCTTCGGCCAGGATAAGGGCTCCTAACTGTAGTGTAATCAACACTATCATTGGTGGTAAACCATTCGGCAGGATATGCCGGAACATCGTCCGGATGTCACTGGCACCCATAGCCCGTTCTGCCAGAATATAGTCATTTTCCCTGAGGGTGAGAGTCAAGCCGTGCATAACTCGCGCATATCCCGGTAGTGTGGCTACACTCAGGGCTATGATAACATTGTGGATACCACTACCGAGTACAGCGGAGATAACCAGGGCAAGCAAAATCATCGGAAAGCCCATGAGCGCGTCCATAATCCTCATGATAATCATGTTGGTAACACCGCCGAAGTATCCAGCCACCAACCCTAGTGTGATGCCGATCACGCCCGCAAACAACACGGAACCAAAGCCCACCATCAATGCTGTCCTTGAGCCGTATATAAGACGGCTCAGCGTATCTCTACCCTGGAGGTCTGTGCCCAGAAAGTGGTCCCAACTCGGTTGCTGCAAAGATTCTTTCATGTTTATCTGGTGCGGATCGTAGGGTGCCAGTAACGGTGCAAAGATGGCAGCGATGACCAGCAATGCCAGTATGATAAGCCCGAACAACACTAGTTTTCGTTGAAAGAAGACTCTCTGAAAGCGCTTCCATTCACTGACACGCGGTAGAGCTTCATTAATGCTAGTTGTATTGAGTTCCTTTTCCGTCAACAATTACACCTTTCTAACCGTATCGTATCCTGGGATCTAACCAGCCGTAAGATATATCGACAATCAGATTGACCAAAATGACTATAGTGGCGATTATCAGGGTAGCTGATTGAACAACCTGGTAGTCCTGAGCGAAGACACTACCGACCAGCAATCTGCCCACGCCCGGAATAGCGAATACTTGCTCGATGAATACCTGGCCGCCAAACATCAAACCAAGCCCTATCCCCATTAGGGTTATCACCGGGATGAGACTATTTTTTAATATATGTTTCATAACAATGGCACGCTCTGTCAAACCCTTAGACCAGGCAGTGCGAATATAGTCCTGGGCAGTAACCTCGAGCACACTCGATCGCGTCTGGCGCGCGATTACCGCCCAACCCATGAGAGATAGACAGATAACAGGCAAGAACGACTGATGGAGATTCTTCCAGAGGTCTTCCGTCGGTAATGTATATCCAGCGATAGGGAACCAATCAAGCCTCAGGCCGAAAAAATATATCATTAACATGCCCAGCCAGAATACCGGAATGGATACACCGATATAAGACAAAACTGTAGCGAAAGTATCTATCCATTTGCCCCTTCTCAAGGCCACTATCATTCCCATCGTAATACCGAGGACATTGTATAATATGAAAGATTTAATACCCAGGTCGAGGGTGACGGGGAAGCGCTCCAGCAAGAGTTTCCCCACGTCTTCGTGGTAATAAATAGATTCCCCCATGTCCCCCCGTAAAACGCCGGATATCCAGTTCCAGTATTGGACCATCAGGGGTTTATCCAGTCCATACCGAATGTAAAGCTGATCGAGTTGTTCCTGGGATATTGAGCCTGTACCGGCCTGTTGCCCTAAAAATATCACCAGCGGGTCACCGGGTAGTAACTGCATAACAAAGAAGACGATGAGGGTAACGATGGTAAGAACTATTGTCGCCATGAATAACCGGCGGATAATGTATGTCGTCATTTTAGATAAAGGCCTCTATTAGCATTATAGGATATAATACGTTTGTTACCAAATCTGGGGCTTATATCAGAAGATACTAGTATAATACCATCGATGTTACTGGAGACCCACCGAACATACACTTCAATACACGACCGGGTGGCTCGCTTTCTTGAGAATGGATTGAGCCACCCGGTATTCAGATTAAACTAGCAATGTGATGTGTACCTCAATGAAGATCCATCCAGACGTTTTCCCAATCTACCCTGATAAAGCCATGACGGTAGATTTCGTGGTTAACGTAATCTTGACATACAGTGGCAGCGGGGGTCCACCAGAGGGGACAGACCCTGGATTCTTCATACAGATAGCGGCAGAGATCCTCGGTCATCTTCTCCTGGTCTGCCGGGTCAACTATCAGTACTGCCTCTTTGTCCATCGCAATCTGTTCTGCTGGCCTCTCGAAGCTGGCCAAGTTCGACTTCGGGTCAGAGCTGAACCAGGACATGTAGGTGGCCAGGTAATTAACGTCCATGCCATAGAACATCAATGCCAGGTCATCCCATCCGGCCCCGAACACGCTGCCGAAAAACCTGCCGGGGTCAGCTAAATCCAGTTCAACCTCAAAGCCAGCAGCGTCAAGATAACCCTTAACGGCTTCGGCGGTATCGATCCAGGAGGGGACAGACTGGACAAGCAGTGTGACCGGGCAGCCGTCCTCATAGCCGGCCAGAGCCAGTAGCTCCCTGGCTTTCTCCGGATTATACTCGCGGATGGGCAAATCAGGTATATAACCCCATTCCGTTGAGGGCGCTATTTGTTCACTTGGCACATAAAAACCAAGCCCGAGAGCCTGGGCCATTGGCGCCTTGTCGAGAGCGTATTCCAGCGCCTCTCGTACCCTTTCATCTTGCCATTTCGAGTCAGGGTCTATCGTGTTACCCCACAACGCCATGGGTAAGCCCGGCCAGTAGGTTGTAACAGCATAGCCCTTGGGTTCCAGATCAGCCCAGTCCTGAGGCGAGCTTCCCTGGTACCACAAATCGACATCACCCGCCTGGAGCAGGGCCGAAGCAGTCGTCGCCTCGGTTATAATGGTAAACTCCAAGCCATCGAGGTAGGGTTTGCCCTCCTGCCAGTAGTCATCGAATTTTTCCCAGGAGATGCTGACGTCGCGCTTGTATTCTTTGATTTTGAACGGGCCTGTCCCGACGACGTGGTCAACAGCCCACTCGATGCCTGTCTCCAGGTCTCCGCCGGCAGCTGTCTCAAAGGCCTCCATTGACCAGATAGCTGTCCAACCCCAGTTGAACTCGTACTGGTTGCTGTACTCGGTGAAGTTAATGACCACGGTGTAATCATCCGGGGTTTCGATGCTGACAACCTTATCGGCATCCTGCAGCCAGCCACCATCTATTTGCTGCTGGAAGTTCCATTTGATAGCCTCGGCATCCATTACCGAGCCGTCGTGGAACTTGACACCCTGCCTCAGGTTAAACGTGAAGGTCTTGCCTGCAGGGTCAATATCGTATGATTCACAAAGAAAAGGTATCCAGCCCCTGTTACCAGCTTCATCGACGTAGGGTTCTACCAGATATTCCACGGCGGGCATCATATAGGTGTGGTCACCAGGGCCCATCCGTCCCCGGTAGCTCATCATCAAGGGGCCGCCGGTGATGATACCCTTTAAGGTGCCTCCATATACCGGTCCGCTGGGTTCCGGTTCGGGTTCTGGCTCGGGAGTCGGTGCTGGAGCTGGTGCTGGAGCTGGAGCTGGTTCCGGTTCGGCACAGCTACCAAGTATCAAGGAGCCGATAACCAGGACCGACAAAATAACTAAAAACCACTTTTTCAATTTATCTTCCCTCCATATATAATGATTTATCTTTCTCATCATTAATCATGTCATTTTTCACCTCCTATATCACAATATCCTTATCAAAATCGTTGCCATTTTAATTCACTCATTCCAAATTGTAAAACCCTTAGCACCAATTGTCAAATATTTATGCCTGAAAGAGATCTGGTTCAATGCCTGTTTCCAAGGAAGCATATGGCAGGGGGCTGGTGTAGTGGAGTGAACCCCTGAGACTGCCCACAATACTCGGGTTAATCTTGAGCAGTATGGGTTTCCTTTTTATGAGCCGCTGGACCCTTGTCATTGCTGATCCCCAGATTCGTCTAAGAATATTTCACGGTTTCACTGGGTCTACTTGTCCAGCAGACAATTTTCAAGAAAGGTGGACAAGTATATGCTAAAGGTAAAGAAACGAAATTTGGGATGGACAGACATAGATATGGATAAAATTCAACTGAGCAAACTTGTTTCGCATTTTAATCAGTGTCTGAAGGCTGAGGGTAAATCGCCAAAGACTGTATCCTGGTATGAGGAAATGCTGAGCGTTTTAACTCGGTATCTTGAATCTTCCGGCATTATTCCGATCCTGGC
>JAGLTT010000061.1 GCA_023135135.1 Dehalococcoidales bacterium | reverse complement strand
CCCTTGGTGCGCGCCAGCAGTATCTCATTCTGCATAAGCAGCATGTCGTATTCGTCAACCCAGCGGGACATCTGTTTAACCAGTTTCTTCAGCGCCGGCAGGAATTCATCGGGGATGTCCTGGCTGACGCCGCCGATTCTCATATAGCTATAGGTAAGGCGCTGGCCGCAGACCATGTCGAAAAGGTCGATAATTTTCTCTCTCTCGCGGAAGGCGTACATGAAGGGTGTATAGTAGGCCCCGGTATCGTTGAGAAAAGAGCCCACAGCGATACAATGGTTGGCCAGGCGCTGCAGTTCCGCTATGATGACGCGCAGGTATTCGGCGCGTTCCGGCACCTTTATCCCCGCCAGCTTCTCCACGGCCAGGCAATAACCCAGGTTGTTGCTCATCGGGGAAATATAATCCAGCCGGTCGGTCAGCGGGATAATGCCGGAATATGTCCTTTCCTCGGCCAGTTTCTCGATGCCGCGGTGCAGGTAGCCGACAACCGGCTCAATATCAAGTATGACCTCGCCGTCGAGGGTGGCTCTCATGCGGTACACGCCGTGGGTACTCGGGTGTACCGGCCCGAAGTTCAGGACAAAAGGCTCGGTCTTGAGTGTCATCATCTCGGTTGTGGTCACTAGAGATAATCCTTTCGCAACGGGTGCCCCTGGAATCCTTCCCAGAGGAAGAGGCGCTTCAGATTCGGGTGGCCTTCGAATTTAATACCCATGAGGTCGTAAATCTCACGTTCCTGGAAATTGGCTCCCTGCCACAGGCTGATTACCGAAGGTACGGTTGGATTCTCGCGGTCATAGCACCTTGTTTTAATAACGAACGAGTGGTTATGCTTTATGGATACCAACTGGTAAACGATTTCAAAATAGCTGTAGTAATCGATGGCGGTGACGTAATTAAAATAGTCGAACGCCAGGCTATCGGAATTTTTAAGATATTCGGCCACCGCCAGCAAAGAATCGCTCTTCACCACTATGCATTCCCGGCCGGTTTCCTCGATGCTGTCCGGAAACTTCTCTTCGATTTGGCCGGCTATGTCTTTGCCGGAGAGGGCTACCGTCATTCCTTTTTACCTTTCAATAGCTGCTGCGCCAGGTCCAATATCTGGTGCTCCTTGGCTATCTTCTTCTGCAGCGTCTGTACGCCGTAGATAAGGGCTTCGGGGCGGGGAGGGCAGCCTGGTACGTAAACATCTACCGGGATTATCTTGTTGTATCCCGGCACCACGTTGTAAGACGAGCGGAAAATGCCGCCGCTGATAGCGCAGGCGCCCATGGCAATGACCCATTTCGGCTCGGGCATCTGGTTATAAATGCGCTGGACAACGGGCGCCATCTTCCAGGTAAGTGTGCCGGCCGTAATCATCAGGTCGGCCTGGCGTGGTGAAGCCCGCAGTATTTCCATGCCGAAACGTGACATGTCAAAGCGGGGACCTTCGGCGGCGATAAACTCAAAGGCGCAGCAGGCGGGGAAGCATATCGCCGTCCACAGGGAGGAACGCCGCGCCCAGTTCAGTACGGCGTCTACTGAGGACAGCATGATGTTTCGCTTTACTTCCTCTTCCAGCCAGGCGTCGGGGTCGGGGATGGTTTCCCTGGCGCCCGCCTTTACCTCTTCAATTAGCTGACCCTCTTGCCTGTCAAGCTCCGAAGATGTGTAGATATACTCTCTATCGCTGCTTACTTCCATTCAAGGACCTTCTTCTTCCAGGCGTATATGTAGCCGACGAGTACTATGAAAACGAGTATCAGCACGACGAAAAAGCTGAAAAGCCCCAGTTCCCTGAGTTGCGTTGCCCACGGATAGAGAAAAACAACCAGGACATCGATGGCTAGAAAGATGAGGGCGTAGAAATAATAGTGGAAGTTGAACTGCACCCAGGTCTTCCCGATGGTCTCCATGCCGCATTCGAAGATAGAATTCTTGATGGGGTTGGGATTGTTGGGGACGATCTTAAGATATCTGAGGACAATGGGAGTAACTACCATTACAAGGGAGAAAAGGACGACGATGATGAAAAACAGCCCGATTAATCCGTAGTTTGCTAGCAAATGGTCCCCTGACTATCTTTATCGCTCATTTAATGTTTACGTGATTGTAATACTATATACTGTGATGCGGGGTTTTTGTCCAGCGGTAGTATACCACACATTTTTTATAAATAGCAACACCCTGAAAACAGTAGTAATGTGCTAAACTCGCAGCAAAGCTAATTCCCACGATTGAATCAAAATCAGGAAGATATTTCACCCGGGCCACTTGTGTAATTCAATGAAATAGTTCTTGACAAATAATCACATCCGACTATAATTATAATACAAAATAACAACTCATGAAGGAGGTATCACTATGTACGCATCACTTCTCACGTTTAAAACCGCACCCGGTAAACGCACCGAGGCTGAAGGGCTGGCTGATGCAATGAACCCCGTTCTTAAGGGTATGAAGGGCTTAAAGACCGTAGTATATATTGTCGATTCTGATAACAATGAATATGGCTCCTTTTCTACATGGGAGACAAAAGAGGACCTGGGAGCTGCAATCAATTCGATACAGCCCAAATTACAGGAGCTGCTTGGCCCAATTGCTATTGAGCCACCGGTTCGAAAGATATATGAGGTCTATGAACCGAAAACATAAACCGGTATTATACGAAACTTCACACGTAAATCAATAATAACTGGATTTTTTAGTTTCGCACATCCCTAAACCGTGTTATTCGCGATTGGTGATGCCCGCAGATTACTTGAGCTTGTACTTCTTCGCCAGCGCTTCCAGTCCGGGCATGGAGCACTCCAGCGTACGGTCGTCGACGCAGTACACCAGTCGGAAGTAGCCGGGTGTGCCGAAGGCTACCCCGGGCACGGTGAGTACGTGGTGTTCCTGCTGTAGCTCGTGCACGAAAGCGACATCGTCTTCTATGGGGCACCTGGGGAAGATATAGAAAGCGCCCTGCGGTTTGTTTACCGTATAGCCCATTTCCACCAGGTTACCATAGATAAAATCGCGGTGGCGCTGGTACTCGGAGACGGGGATGGTCACATCCTGGAGGTGGCGTACCACGTTCTGCATGAAGGCCGGGGCATTGATGAAACCGAGAACGCGGGTGCAGAAAACGAAGCCCGTTATCATCTCATCGTGGTGTGAACTCTCCGGATGCAGGGCGACATAACCGATTCGCTCACCGGGTATGGACAGGTCCTTGGAATGAGAAGTCGCTATGATACTGTGCCGGTGGAAATTCAATGGAGAGGGATATTCCAGACCGTCGTAGATTATCTTTTTATAGGGCTCATCGCTGACGATGAATATCTCCGCCCCGTACTCGGCTTCTTTTTTACGGAGTATCTCTCCCATCTGCGTCATCAGGCTCTCGCTGTAAACGACGCCGGTGGGATTGTTCGGTGAGTCGATAAGCACGGCTTTCGTTCGGGGGCCTATGGCTTTCTCGAACTCATCAAGTCGGGGCATAAAACCTTCATCGGTGGGTACGAGCTTGACGACGCCGTCGTGGTTTTCCACGTAGTTAAAGTAGTCGACGAACCACGGGAGAAAGAGTATCACCTCGTCTCCCGGGTCGAGAATCGTTTTCAACGCCACGTTAATAGCCCCGGCCGCCCCTACGGCCATGATGACATCCTTCTCGGTAAGCTTGATGCCCGTTTCTTTAGTCAACTGCGCGGCAATGGCGGCCCTTGTGGCGGGGTAACCGGCGTTCTCCATGTAGCTGTGCATCCCCGGGAACGGATTCTCCGCCAGGCGTTTAATTTCGCGTTTGAACTCGGGGGGAGGTTCCATGATAGGGTTGCCCAGCGACAGGTCGAAGACATTCTCCGCGCCGAATTTCTTTTTCATAGCGAGGCCTTCTTCGAACATCCGCCTTATCCACGACCCCAGCTCCATACCCTTTTTAACTCTTGCCGATACGGACACTTTCAATTTCCTTTCTGCCCATTTCGAAGGCAGTCAGATTGATTTCACGGATATTCTCCGGTATGCGCCGGGCGATGCTCTCCTTCCAAGTCTCCGCCTCAAGCGGGGCGAACACTGAAAAACACCCGAGCATGAATATATTGAGTGTTCTGACATTACCCAGTTCCTTCGCCCGCCCGGTACCGTCCACAAAATAGACCTGGTCGGTCTGCCTTTTCAGGGCCGCGGTGATTTCGTCGTCGGCGGGGTACTTCTCCTGTCCCAGGCTGACCGATAACGGCGGCTGTTCGTAGTTATTAACGATAGCTATGCCCCCCGGACGTAGAAAATGGCTCCACCGGGCCGCCTCCAGCTTTTCAAAGGCAAGGAGCAGGTCAACGCTGCCGTCTTTGATTAACGGCGACCAGACCTTCGGCGCCAGGCGTACGTGGCTGAGAACGCTGCCGCCGCGCTGGGCCATCCCCAGCGTATCCGTCTTCTTAACGTCGAATCCAGCTGCCACGGCGGTCTCGCCGATGATATCACTGGCCAGGACAACCCCCTGGCCGCCTACCCCGGTGACCAATAAGTCTATTTTCTCCATTTCTTATTTGTCCTTACATTTTTGTCATTCCAGCGAAAGCTGGAATCCAGGGGTGGAGAGAAGTTGGTCTGGATTCTGGCCTGCGCCAGAATGACACCGACTATTTCTAAACACTCCCTTGATTATATGCTAATTGCCTTTTGAGGGCATAATTGTTCGCAGATTGTGCAGATGTCCCCGGCACAGAGAGTCGGTTCGATAAATACCTGTCCGTCGACGCTCTGGATGGCCGGACAGCCGAGGCCGAGGCAGACGCCGCACTGGTTGCACTTTTCGATATCAACCTTTCTGGGATTGGCGCGCTTCCTGACACGCATGGCACACGAACCGCGTACGATGATTACGGAGACTTCAGGCCTGTCCAGCGAGTCCTTGACGCCATTCCTGAGAGCCTTTAAATCGAAGGCGTCGACCACCTTAACGTCATTGACGCCGATGCCCCTGACCAGGCTCTCAATATCCACGGCGAATGTTTCTTCGCCCTGTGCCGAGATGCCCGTACCGGGGTGCTCCTGGTGCCCCGTCATCGCTGTGGTGCGGTTGTCCAGTATAAGGATTGTAATATGACCCTGATTGTAAACGGCGTCCACCAGTCCGGTGATGCCGGAATGCATAAAGGTGGAATCGCCGATAATGGCTACCACCTTGCTCTTGACGCCGGCCCTTTCCATGCCCAGCGCCTGCCCGATACCGGCGCCCATGCAGGCGGTGGTATCCAGGACACCGAGCGGCGGTAAAGCACCCAGCGTGTAGCAGCCGATATCGCCGGTGATAATCAGTTTCGGTTCCTGCGGCTCGTTATTTTTCTTTTCCAGCAGTTTGGAGCGCTGTCCGAGGCTGTTCAGGACGAAGTAAATACCGGTATGGGGACAGCCCGGGCAGA
>JAGLTT010000060.1 GCA_023135135.1 Dehalococcoidales bacterium | reverse complement strand
CCGTCAACGATTTCACGCTGCTCCGCCGGAGAGCGGAACCGACTCAGCACTTCGACTCTTACCGGGAAGGCTTCCAGTCGCTCGGAGAAGGTGTCGAAATGCTGCTGCGCCAGCACGGTGGTGGGCACCAGCACGGCTACCTGCCGGCCATCCATCATCGCCTTGAAAGCCGCCCGGATGGCTATCTCGGTTTTGCCGTAGCCGACATCCCCGCAGACCAGCCGGTCCATGGGGCGGGGCATTTCCATGTCCCCCTTCACCTCCTGCAAAGCCTCGAGCTGGTCGTGCGTTTCGACGTAAGGAAAGGCCGACTCCAGCTCCTGCTGCCAGAGAGAATCGCGGGAGAAGGCGAAACCGGGCACGACCTCCCGCGAAGCGTAAAGTAAAAGAAGCTCCTGGGCGAGCAACTCCGCCGCTTCCCTGGCCCGCTGCTTGGTGCGAATCCACTCCTGCGTGCCGAGTCGACTCAGCACCGGCGGCCTATCCCCCGCGCCGATATAGCGGCTGACCCGGTCTATCTGGTCGGTGGGTACATACAAAATATCACCAGCCGCGTACTGCAAGACGAGGTATTCTTTTTCGACTCCGGCAGTTTTGAGGGTGGTCACGCCGGTGAATTTACCGATACCATGCTCGACGTGGACGACGTAGTCGTCAGGGATTATGTCAACCATGAGCTTATGGCGAGGGGCGGGGCGTCTTTTGACAAGTCGGCGCTGCTTGACAAAGCCGAAAATCTCGGAGTCGGTGAAGAGATACGTCTCGCCGCCCATGACCCAGCCCTCCGGCAGCGACCCCTGCACCAGCACCAGCGCGCCGGGCCCGGGTACTTCGTTAACCTCATCGACGGGCGCGGCGACGATATCCTCCTCGGTAAGCAGCTCCGAGAGCCGGCTCGCCTGATGGCTGACAATGATGATGCGCTTCCGCTGGACTAAAAGCTCCGCTACTTTTTTGAGGAACACCGGCAGCTTTCCGGCATAGCCGGGGGCGGAAATAAAGTCCACCCTCTCCTCGACTCCCCAGGCCGCCAGACTCAGCTTCTGCCTGTCCTCAATCCCCGGCGAAAGCTCTTCCCAGGTAAAGTACGGTCGGGGGAAATTACCGGGCAGTTCTCCCCGCTCCAGCTTCTCCGAACGCAGTTGCCCGGCTTCAGCGTCAAGGTCGGCGGCGGTCTGCTCGATATACGAAGGCTCATCGAGTACCAGCAGAGTGTTAGCAGGCAGGTAGTCCAGCAGACTGCCGCTGTTAAACAGCGGGGCGTAGAACTGCGCCTCGCGCGTTAGCTGCCCGCCGAGCATCATGGCCGTATCACGCTGGAACTGCTGCTTGACCTCGGCGGTGCAGCCGGAAAGGTCGAGACCTTTTAAAATATCCTCCAAAGACCGTTTATCCATTTGCCGGGGGGCCAGCAGTTCCGCCGCCGGACCGACGGCCACTGACGGCACTACATCTGTCGAGCGCTGCGTGGCAGGGTCGAAGCTGCGGATACTGTCGATAGTATCCCCAAAAAACTCCAGCCGGACAGGCATTTCGCTGGTCGGGGGATAAATATCGATAATACCGCCGCGATGGCTCACGGTGCCCGGCACTTCGACCACATTTTCCATCTGGTAACCCATAGCTTCCAGCCGGCCCAGCAGGTCGAACGGAGGTATCTCCATCCCCAGCTTTACGGTGTGACAGGCGGAAATGAAACTGCTGTGCGGCGTCGTTTTCGACATGAGCGCCGCTGCCGAGGCTACCACGAGAGGCGGACTCTCATCCTGTTCACCCGCGTCGCCTCCGGCCAGCGCCGAGAGTACCTGGATACGTTCCATCTCGGTGCCCGTGTCCGGGGCCAGTCGTTCGTAGGGTAGAACATCGGGTTCCGGAAAGAGCGCAACCTGCCCGGAGCGGCACCAGCTTGAAAGCTGTTCGTGGAGCTTCTTGGCATTCTCCGGCTGTGCGGTGACCACGACCATCGGCAACTTTAAATGCTCGTATAAGGCCGCCACCAGATAAGGCTTGGCGGCATCCAGCGCCACCACTGTGCTATCGCTCCGCCGGTTCAGTTCCTCAAGAAGCAGGCGATAGGCAGGCAAAGGCTCGATAAGTTTTAATAGCCGACTTATTTCCGGCAATATATTCCCCCAAATACCTCTAGGGCTCGTCGTCTTCGACCAGCCCTAAAATATATCGTTTAAATATCGGCAACTCTGCCAGCGTGGTTGTCTTACAAGTAAAATACGCCTGGCGGTTGCTATAATATCAAGCCTGATAAAGCCAGTATCTACTTAAACAGAGAATTCGCTGCTCTTACCCGATACTACCAAGCTGTTTCTCTTTCTCTTTAACGAGTTCAGGTACAAGCCAGCACCCGGAGTCAGCAGCCATCATGTCACCAGTCTCCTCATAGGCTCTACCCCGACAACCAGAACAGGTAACCCTATATGAGCAGTTCCCGCATTCTCCCATTAATAAATCCCTCTGCCTCAGTTCAGTCAATACAGGAGAATTTTCCCAAATGGATGTCAGGCTCTGTTCCCTAACATTACCCAGCTTTATCTGAAGCAACATGCATGGATTCACATCTCCATTGGACTGAATCATCACATAGCCCATCGGCATGCCAGCAGCACAACCTCTGTCATAATAAGGAACCCGTCGTAGCATGTCTGCCGAGAAATGCCTGGGCTGTATCTGCTTACGCTGCAATGTTAGAGGATACATGGGGCAACCGGGCACCCTGATAATGATGGGGCAATCCTCCTGAGATTGTGCCAGCCACTCCATAGCCCACTTCCTCTCGTCTTGGCTCAAGAGCTGAGACTTACACTCCTCTTTAGCCCTGCCCGCCGCTACCAGGTCAAAGAACTCAGCAGCTTCAGCGCCACTGTCAACCGCCAGACGTAACATAGCCTCCAGTTGCGACAGGGTTTCCTTCCTGATGACCATATTAAACTGGAAAGGCAGGCCAGCGTTCCGGCACGCCTCTATACCTTTGAAGGTCTGCCCAAAGGCCCCGTCTATACCCCTGAGGGAGTCATGGGTTTTGGCATCAGCCCCATCAACAGATATAGCGACTGACATGACGCCCGCATCCCGAAGCTTTCGCGCCATTGCTTCATCAATAAGAGTGCCATTGCTGCCGATAGTGGTTCTTATGCTCTTTGATGAAGCATACTTAATAATATCTATCAAGTCTCCACGGCATAATGGTTCGCCACCATCAATAATCAGTAGTCCAATCCCCCATTTCGACAAATCATCTATCAGTCGAAGTGCCTCCTCGGTAGTCATCTCATCAGGAGACGCCTTGTCTGCCGAGTTACTATAGCAATGCTTACATTCAAGGTTACACTTTGTGGTGATACTGTAGGAAACCATGAACGGCGGTAATACCTGCATAAAACCTCCACACCTAAAGTCTGACCATGTTGGAACAGCCCGCAACTGAGGGCATTATACGCTCACCACACAGATAATACAACTTACTGGACTGTCTATTTAGAACTATCGCCTTAAAGCTACCAACGTTACGATTAAAGTTAATACCATGACGCCGGCGCTCAGTATCAGGCCCCGTTCTACTCCCACCACTCCACCGGCCCAGCCAATTACCGGCGCACCGATAGCTACCCCGGCCGTAAGCAGGGCATGAAAAATCCCGGTGCCCAGTCCGCGCTCTTCCGCGGCGGTATGGTCGGCCACCATAGCCGAAACCGACGGAAATATCATGCCGTAAGCGGCGCCATATAGCGCCATGACGACTATCAATAAGGGGAAGACCGTCATCCAGGGCAGCAGCACCAGGGACACTATACCGAGAGCCAGTCCGGTCTTTATCAACCCCGCTCTCCCGATACGGTCGGAGAGATTCCCCACCGGCATCTGCAAGATGATAAACAAGACGGCGAACACCGCCAGTAATATGCCGACATGAAAGGCTTCCATGCCCCGGTCTTTCAGGTAGAGAGGTAGAAGCGTGACAACACCGCCGAAAGAGAAGTACTGCGCGAATATCGTGCAGTAGGGGCTGATAAGCCCCCGCCTCCTCAACAACTCCTTCACCTTTTGCCAGCCCCCGCCGGGAGATTTTTTAAGCCCGGTCGTGTCCCGTCGCCCGCTTCCCGGCAGCCACAGCGCCAGTGCCGCGCCCATGACCAGCAGCGCCCCACCCAGCCAGAAGACCACCTTAAACCCGAACCTTGAAGCGATAAATCCGCTCAAGCCGTAGCCCACGAGAGTCGCCGCCCCCATGGACATGCCGTAGACAGCCATAGCCCTGCCCCGCCTCTCCTCTCCACCGTGATGCACTATAGCCGACATCGTCGAAGGGCCGACCATGCCACCGCTCATCCCGTGGAGCAAGCGTACCAGCGCCAGGTGAAACGGCATACGGCACAGCGTATAAAGAAACATGCTTACGGCATCGCCGATGAGACCGGCCACCAGCGGCAGCCTGTAGCCTATCCTGTCCACCAGCCGTCCCAGGAAAACATTGGCCGGTGTATTAATAATCGAATACAAACCGATGATAAGGCCGACAATACCAATTCCCGCCCCCAGTTCATAAGCGTACAGGGCCATGACCGGAATCAGCAGGTGGGTATCCAGGAAACCGATAAAGGTTACAAAAGAGATAACCGGCAGGATATTTTTCGTCCGGGGTTGCGATAATTCGTTCATACGCGCAGCCTAATCAGAATACACCACAACCGCCGTCTTGTTCAACTTGCCGCACCTTGCTATAATGGAACAAACTATTATTAAGAAAATTTCATGAGCAGTAACAATAAAAAGGCCAAATCAACGGAATTGCATTATCAGCGCATCGTCGTCAAGATGGGCACGCGCCTGCTCACCGGCGGTAGCAACCACCTGGACCAGGAAATCATGTCCCGGCTCGTAGCCCAGATAGCGCAGTTGCACGAAAAGGGCGCGGAAACGGTTCTGGTATCTTCCGGGGCGATAGCCTCGGGACGTTACAAGCTGGGCCTGCCCAAAAACATCAAAGGCATCCCTTTCAAGCAGGTGCTGGCCTCGGTGGGACAGAGTCGGCTGATGAATATCTACGAGCGACTCTTCGAGCAGCACAATATCACCGTGGCACAGGCCTTACTGACCAGGGCCGACCTCTCCGACCGTGCCGGATACCTCAACGCCCGCAATACCCTGCTGGCGCTAATAGAACTCGGCGTCATTGCCGTCATCAATGAAAACGATGTTATCTCTATCGACGAGATTAAAGAGGCCAAGTTCGGCGATAACGACAACCTTTCGGCAATGGTAGCCAACCTGGTCGACGCCGACCTGCTCATGATACTGACCGATACCGGCGGACTGTACACCGCCGACCCGTCTAAAGACCCCGACGCCAGGCTCGTCCCCACGGTGAGTAAAATCGACGCCGGTATCAAAAGGCTGGGAGCTATCACCGGGAGCAACCTCGGCACGGGAGGCATGGTAACCAAGATAGAAGCCGCCGCGCTAGCCACATCCTCCGGGGTGCACGT
>JAGLTT010000006.1 GCA_023135135.1 Dehalococcoidales bacterium | reverse complement strand
TTACTCAACCCTGTTCAGGAGGTGTGATATGCTGGATGAACTCGGTCAGAAAATAATCAGGGAGCTGCAGGAAGACGCCAGGCAGAGTTTCCGTGAAATCGGCCGGAAGCTGGAAGTATCGGAAGGGACCATCCGCAACAGGGTCAGGGGACTGGTAAAAAGCGGTACGATTAAAATAAGTGCCATAGCTAATCCCGAGCAGTTGGGACTTAATTTCATGTGTGTCATGTGTATTGAGGTCAAAGTGGGTTCTGCCGAACGGGTAGAGCAGCTGCTTATTAAAAGCCCCAACGTTTATTACCTGTGCGGTTGCACCGGTACCTATGATATAATCGGGGTTTTCGTTTTTCACACGCCCAAGGAGTTCGACGAGTTCGTCAAGAATGTAATCGCCAACATAACGGAAATCGTCAGGACGACTACCTTTGTGGCCATGCATATTTCGCGGAGTCCCTGGGAACACAATCTGGACGTAACCGCGCTCTGTAAATCATAATATACCTTAAGACCGCGCCTACATGGTTAATCTCTTACTTTTAAATCGAGGTAATATATTGTCGCAAGGTAAAAAATCCGGTCCCCGTGTATTCTTCGGATGGTGGTCCGTAGCGTTCATCGGCATCATTTCCGGCCTGGGTCACGGCTTCAATACCTACGGAATATCCGTGTTCTTCAAGCCCATTGCCGAAGACCTGGGCCTAAACCGCGCTTTTACGTCCTTGGCCGCGGGAATCGGGCGACTTGAAGGCGGGATTACTTCGCCGCTGGTAGGCTGGCTCTCGGATAAGTTCGGTCCTAAATGGATTATTATTTTCGGCATCTGCGTCGCCGGGGTCGGCATGGTATTCATGAACTATGTCACCGAGGTATGGCATTACTATGTCGCCTGGGGCGTCCTGATAGGACTCGGACTTAATATCGGCCTGACGGTTGCCTGTGACAAGTCGATTAACGACTGGTTTATGCGCCGGAGAGGACTGGCGCAGGGCATCAAGTTCGCTATTATCAGTATTTTCGGTATCATCGTACTCCAGATAATCACTCCGCTGATAGACCTTGAGGGCTGGCGGTTCACCTGCCTCGTCTGGGGTATCATCATGTTCGCCAGCGTACCGTTTGCCTATATGTTGATCAAACCGCAGCGCCCTGAATACTACAACATGCTGCCTGACGGGGCTGAGGTTAGCCCTGACACGGAAGAACAGAGCGGAATGGCTGCTAAGACCGCGGGATATGCCTCGGAGTCTGAAGAAGTAGAGTACACCTTCAGGCAGGCGATTAAAACCGGTACGTACTGGCTGTTGATTATCAGTTTCAGTGCTCATAACTTCATCGCCGGCGGGTTCAACGTGCATATTTTCCCCTTTTTGACCGATATAGGAATAACAGAGGCCGTAGCCAGCAGTATGATGGGCATGATGATAGTCTTTACCGTGCCGGCCAGGTTTTTCGGCGGACTTGTAGCCGACCGTGTTCCCAAGAGTCGCGTCCAGTTACTGTTAGTCGGGGCGTTTCTGCTGCAGGTCATCGGCCTGGGAGTTTACCTGGTGTTTCAGAATTTGCCGGGGGTTTACGTACTGCTTGCATGTCACGGCCTCAGTTCGGGAGCGGTAACGCCTCTGGTTATCGTAATGATCGGCCGCTACTTCGGCAGGAAGTCGTTCGGCTCCATACTCGGTACCGTGATAGCCTTCTTATCTCCCGTGGGACTGATCGCCCCGGTGTTCTACGGCTGGGTATTCGATAACGACGGAAGTTATAATTTAGCCTTTATCACCGCCCTTATATTCGCCGCATTGGCGACGTTGTTGATGTTTTTCGTACGCTCTCCCAGGCCCCCCGCCGGTGAGACCATAAGCCAGACATGGTAGCCGTAACATGGCAGGTCTGTCCCTGACCTATTGTTTTCATACGTCAGATTGACAGCATGAGCGTATAAACGCTAATATTTTTACAGGGACAAATATGTTTATAGACCACGCAGACCTGGCACGCAGAAGGAAAATTATCTTAAGACGCCGCAGGATTATCTGGTACACTATCCTCGGTGTTGTTTTAGTGGCGATTTTGTTCCTCAGTTTATATCAGTTTACCGACGTTATTGGCGGGATTTCCGAAGAAAAAGAATCGTCACCGCAGAGCGGGGATTGGACCATGTTCCGCCATGACCTTAATCATACCGGCAGTATCAATCCGGGTAGCGACTTACCGGAGGGCAAGCTGAAATGGACTTTTACCGCGGGCGGTGCTATCCGTTCTTCGCCTACGGTAGTGGATGGCGTTGTCTATGTCGGTTCCAGGGATTACAATATTTACGCTATTGATGCGGATACCGGCGAGAAAGTCTGGTCATTTCAGACGGGCAGTTGGGTAGAATCTTCACCCGCGGTCGTCGACGGTGTAATGTATTGCGGGTCCAACGACGGCCATCTCTATGCACTGGATGCCGCTACCGGTATGGAGCTGTGGTCTTTCAGGGCTAAATACCCCATAAGGTCATCACCCGCCATAGCAAACGGCGTGGTTTATTTCGGCTCTGACGATTACAATGTTTACGCCGTGGATATCGCGACGGGAAAGGAATTATGGTGTACCGAGACGGAAGGTATGGTGATATCATCGCCGGTAGTTGTCGATGGCGTTGTCATTGTCGGCTCTGTGGACGGTTCCTGTTATGTTCTGAATGCTAATAACGGACGGGTTCGTCTTAATTTTGATATTAGATCCTCCATCGTTACTTCTCCCGTAGTGAATAACGGAGTCGCTTATATCACCACTACCAGAGGTTTTGTATATGCCATAGATTACCAGGCTAAGAACTGGCCTTTTGAAAATAAAATCAGGGTTTTTTGGAATGTGCTCTATGTAAGGGGCGCGGCACCGAAGCCTCCGGCAACTTCCGGCTTTGTCTGGGTGCACTGGCTGGGGTGGGGAATAAGGACAAGCTCTTCTATGACTCTGGTGGACGATGTCATTTATATGGGTGCCGCTTTCAACATGTTAGCCATGCAAGAAAGTACCCGCAACGTGTTGTGGTCATTCGAAGCCAAGGACCCGATAGTTTCCTCACCCGCGGTTACGGATTCCGCCATCTATTTCGGCAGCAATGACGGATATATCTATGCTGTGGATAGAGCTAACGGCACAAAGCTCTGGGAATACCTTACCGGAGATAAAATCACCTCTTCCCCCGCCGTGGCTGACGGTTCGGTATATGTGGGTTCTTTCGATGGTAAGTTATACGCCTTCGAATAAGTAATTACCGCTAGTTCGGTTCTTTTCCGGGTTACTTTCTGTATCAAGGAGGTTATTATCATGAGTACCAGTCCATCTTCCCGAACGATTACCGAGCCGTCCCGGGAAATTAACGTTTTCCATGAAGCTGATGTCGTCGTTGTCGGCGGTGGCCCGGGGGGACACTCGGCCGCCGTAGCCGCCGCGCGTAACGGCGCCAGGACGATTCTTATCGAAAGATACGGCCATCTGGGCGGCATGGCTACCGGGGGAATAGTAATCCAGATCCCGCACATGAGCGATGGCGGCAAAGAACCGGTAATCGCCGGCCTTTCTCTGGAATGGCTTGAAAGGTTAGATACCATCGGCGGAACTCTTCGCCCGAGAATGGAAGACATCGGTTCTACCGACGATAAACTGGTGTCCTATTGGCGGCGTTTTATGGGCAACGTTGTCAATGGCAGGATAGAGCATACCGCGTGGGTGGACCCCGAATTATTAAAGTGCGTACTGAATGATATGGTAGGGGAGGTGGGCGTTAAGCTTTCTCTCCACTCCTGGGGTACGCAGGCCATCGTCGAAAATGGCAGCGTCAAAGGCGTCATTTTTGAAAGTAAGTCGGGCCGGCAGGCGGTACTCGGCAAGGTTATCATCGACGGCACCGGTGACGGCGACCTTCTGCCGTCAGCCGGCGCGGAGTTTGATGGTACAATCGATGCTTCATCGAGGAGTTCCATGCTGGCGCTGGTTTTCCGGCTGGGGAACTGTGATTACCAGAAACTCTGTGATTTACAGGAGGCTGACCGGAATAAATTCCAGGAACTGATGAAGGAGCTTGCCGAAGCTGCCGGTACCTATATTCTGCCATTACCGTCACCACGCAATGACGTTCTGTGGTTCAACAACTGGATACCGGGCCTGGATTGCACCAGGGTGGAAGACCTCACCAGGCTGGAGGTCGAAATGCGTCAGATAATGCTGCGCGGACATGCTTTTATGAAGAAAAACATACCCACCTTTGAGAACAGCTTTATCCTGGATACGGCTTCACAGACCGGAACGAGAGGCAGCCGACGACTGGTCGGTGAATACGTTATTACCAAAGAAGATTTCCAGTCATGTAAAAAGCACGATGATACCATAGCCGTGCTTCCACGCCTTGGCCCGCCGGGGGACAGAGAAGTCCCGCATGTCTATATTCCTTATCGGGCGCTGGTGCCGGTCAAGGCAGAGAGTCTGCTTGTTGCCGGGCGCAGCTTCTCATCGGACATGGAAGCCAACAACATGGCTAATCTCATTCCCCATTGCATCGCCATGGGTGAGGCGGCCGGGACGGCGGCCGCCTTGGCGGTAAAGCAGGGTATCAGTTTAAGGAAACTGGACTATAATGTCCTGCAAAAGACCCTGGTCAAGCAGGGCGCCGTCCTGCCCGGCATCGATGTGAAATAACATCGGTATATTACCAACCCGTAATTCAAAACGGCACTGGAAACACAAATCTCCGGTGCCGTTTTAGTTATGGTTTTGAATGGACTTACTTATTCTTTTCCAGGGGCTTGGTTGTTTCAATCTGTTCTATGCCTAGCTGTTCGTTCAGCTCCTTGTCCCTTTTCTGTACCTCATCGATGAATCCTTCCCTGCCCAGGTTGAACCAGTAAGGTTCCCACTCCATGTCATTGAGGTTTTCAATCAGGGAAGAAATGGTATCGAAGGGGAAGGTAATAATAAACAGCCCTTCGGGCAGTACCTGTCTGGCCTTCATGCTGTAGCCGAGACCGCTGATGGTATAGTTTATTTCGCCGCTCAGGTACGGGTGGGCGTATATCCAGGCGCAGGCCAGGCATGATGTTCCCTTGCTGTGCCACATCTTGCCGTCGGAGTAGCTGCTGGCCCTGAGTATAATTTCCGCCTGTGTCGTGTTGGCGGTAATAATCAGCAGGTCGGGGTCGAATGTCATCCGGTCGGTGGTCGCATAGCTGACATATTTAACGGAATCCCTGGGCAGATGGGGAACGTAGTCGTAAATACGGCGGTTGGCGCCCGGGGTTTTAAACATGGAAAACATCGGCCCTATCTGCCCGCTGTACATTATCGGCGGATATTCCTGTGTTCCCATGACCTGCCCGCCGCACTGGATGTTGTCGGCGGTGATGAAAAAAGGTTCGCTGGTCTGGGCCTCTGCCAGAAGCTCGCAGATTGCCAGGAGCTTATCCGTCGGCTTGATTCCCTCCGGCTTCCCCAGCGAATACTTGACGCCTACGGGTTTCCTTTCGAAATTGAATTTATCGAATATGGAGTAGTCCGTTTTTTTAGAACTCATGGTAACCTCCTTTTCCGTTCTGGATTATATCACGCTGAAATAATTATAAACAGGACAGGTTGAAAGGTTTGTTGATATCACTGGTGGTAAGGTTTATAATATGTGCGCCGTTAAGAATTTGATCATTCGTTCTACGACGTACGCCACAGACATACTCAATATAACCTGTCAGGGTATTGTTATAACCTTAAAAGATATGTAAGGGGGTATTTTAAAATGGCTGAAAAAGAATACGCGCATCTTATCAAACCGGCGATTATCAAGGACCCGCCTCAGGGACTGTACGCCGAGCCTCGTATCTGGATGGAAGCCAGGGACATGGAAGGGTTCAACGCTCAATTTTCTTACGGGTTCGTTAAAAAACCCGGCTCATTCCATCCCCTCGATGGCATGCTGATACACCCCTACGATGAAATCCTCGTCTTTGAAGGGACGAAAAACACCGATATCTTTGATCTGGGCGCGGAAGTATCGGTACTGCTGGGTGAAGAACGGGAAGAGCATGTCTTCAACGAGCCATCGTGTGTGCTTATTCCGAAAGGTTTGCCGCACGGCCCGGCTACGGTTAAGAGCCTGGAAAGACCTATCGTCCATTATACCATCGGCCTGGCTGACGCCTATAAGGCAGAATCTGTTTCACCGAAATCAGCCTCCGCGACTAAAGGTGATAAATACCGCAAATATATCAAGAAAATGATTACCAATTTCGCGAATATGCCGGGGACGGCGGCGGATAGGTTGACTGCCGACCAGTACGGGTCAATCAAGGCTGCGGAAATGGGAGTAGGACCGGGTAACGGCGACGAAGTGGTCTGGCTCTACGGCGATGACCTCGAAGGGTTCAACGTTAATTTTACCTGGGGGTTCTACAGCAAGTGCGGTAAATGGCACCGCGCGGGCGAAGCCCATTACCACCCCGAGGCGGAAATCCTCTGCTTCATGAGTCTTGACCCCGATAACCTCGATTTCCTGGGGGCCGAGCTTGAGCTGGGCATGGGCAAGGACTACGAAAGGCATATCTTCAACACGCCGACCATTGCCATCTGTCCCGCGGCGTTTCCCCACCTCCCCCTCATCACCAGGTGGTGTGATAAACCTTACGGATTTATCGTGGTTTGTCTCAGCGGCGAGCACGCTTCTCCGTGGGCGGAAGCATAATCGTTCTATTACTTATAAGATAATGCCGTAGCGAGGGTAAGTGGCTGCCATCATCCGGTCACGAGCCCTCGCTGGTTTTGGCTGGATAATTATCATGGAGGAAGACGGTCATTAAGTATCGTAAGTTTGGCAGACTGGACTGGGAAGTATCGGTACTGGGCTTCGGCGTTATGCGGTTGCCGTCGCTCGCCGGTGACCCCGCCGGTATAGATGAAGACGAAGTCGTCAGGATGCTCCGTTACGCCATCGACCACGGCGTCAACTATCTGGACCTCGGTTATCCCTGTGATATGGAGTGGCATGAACGCCTGGCCCGCCTGCTCGGTCGGGCGCTTAAAGACGGCTATCGACAGAAAGTTAAAATCGCCGCCAATCTGCCGTCGTTTTTAATCGATTCCCCCGCAGACTTCGACCGATATCTGGATGACCGCCTTAAGTGGCTGCAGACCGGCTGTATAGACTTTTTCCTTTTCGGGGGGCTGGACCGCGAGACCTGGCCCCGGTTACAGGAGATAGACGTGCTGAGCCGGGCGGAGGCGGCCATGGCCGACGGACGCATTGATAAAGTCGGGTTTGGTTTCCACGATTATTTCCAGACCCTCAGGGAAATACTGGACGCTTACGACAACTGGGCGCTCTGTCAATTGCAGTACAGCTACATGGATATAGACCATCACCCGGGTGTCGGCGGAATCAGGTACGCCGCTTCTGAGGGACTGGCGGTTGTCGTTACCGAATCGCTTAAAGGAGGCCGTCTCACCAGGAAGCCTCCGGAGTCGGTAGCTGTAATATGGACAGACGCCCCGAAAAATCGCCCGCTGGCTGATTGGGGACTACGCTGGGTCTGGAACCACCCGGAGGTCGCTACCGTTGTCAGTGACATGAGCACCCTGGAGCAGGTTGCGGCAAATGTAGCTCTGGCTGACGCTGTTGAGCCGGATAGCCTTACCGTGCCGGAGGAAGTGGTTATCGGCCGGGTCAGGGATGCTTACCGCAAGTTAAGACCCGTCCCCTGTACTGCCTGCCGCGGCTGTATGCCGTGTCCGCTGGGCATCGATGTGCCGCGCATCTTCGAGCTTTATAACGACGCTGTGATGTACGATGATGTCGAGACAGCCCGGTCTCTATATCGCATCGAACGACATGATATTGATAGCTGCAACGAATGCGGCGCCTGCGTCGCAGCCTGCGGTCTGAAAATCCCTATTACGGACCGGCTCAAGGAAGCATGTAAGCTGCTGGCCGGGTGGAAATGATATCACCTGATTGGTGTAAAATTGCCTCTATGGTATACTGAAAAACAATCTTTTACTGTTAAAAGGAGATAACTTGTATGGAAAAACAGTGGTCTGAAATGACTAAAGAAGAACGCCGCGATAAAAGGCAAAAAGATTACCTTGCCGGAACCGGAATTAAATTCCGTGACGCGAGGGCGGAAAAATTCTACAAAGATAGGGTTACCCGCCAGATGAAGGTATCGCGGTGTGAAGTACCCGACCGCGTGCCCGTGTCGCTGCCCACCGGCAACTATCCGGCCTACTATGCCGGTTATAACTTCAAGACGGTGATGTATGATTCCAAAGCCCTGATAAAGGCATATCGTAAGTTCATGGAAGACTTTTACGAGGACATGGATATGTTCATGGGCCCGGGGTTTGTATTTTCCGGAAAGGTGATGGATATCTGCGACTATATAAACTACGCCTGGCCGGGACATGGTTTGGGAGACGATGTTAATACTTTCCAGTTCATCGAAGCCGATTACATGAAAGAAGATGAATACGATGCTTTTATGAAAGACCCTTCCGACTACGGATTCAGGGTGCTTACTCCCCGCACTATGGGAGCGGCGAAAGGATTGCAGTATTTCCCGCCCCTCAGCAGCCTGATGGGCACGCCGATGGTAATGGCTATGCCGTTCACCCGACCGGAGGTAAGAGAGTCCTTTAAGAAATTAATAGCCGCCGGCGAGGCGATGGAACAGTGGCAAAAAGAGCTCATGGTCGTTAGTAAAGAGTCCGTGGAAGCCGGTTTCCCGGCAGGTCGCGGCGCCATGGGTATCGCACCCTTCGATGTTATCGGTGACTTCCTGAGGGGGACGCAGGGTATCGCCATCGATATGTTCCGCCGACCGGAGCAGCTCCTGGAATGTATCGATGTGATTTACGACCGGATAGTGCCCCGGACGATAAGCCAGATTAATGAATTCGGTGGTTTTTCGATGAGTTTCCCGCTTCATAGAGGTGATGATACTTTTATGTCCCGCCAGCAGTTCGAGAAATTTTACTGGCCTAGCCTTAAAAAATACATTAATGCACTAATCGAAGAGGGTATCCAGGTATCGCTCTTCGCCGAGGGACATTATAATGAGCGGCTGGAGTATATCGGCGACTTTCCCAGGGGATGGGTATCGTGGATGTTCGACAAGACCGATATGGCTAATGCCAAGAAGATGATTGGCGACACGTGCGCCATTTCCGGCAACGTACCCGCTTCGTTGGTGGTTACCGGTACGCCCAAAGAAATTAAGGAATGTTGCCGCCAACTCATCGAGACCTGCGCCCCCGGCGGCGGATATACCCTTGCCGGTGGCGCTACCGCGACGGAAGTGAAGAACCCCGATAATTTCCGGGCCTTCATGGAAGCCGCCGTGGAGTACGGTACGTACAAGTAATTCCGAACGGGTGCTGAAAAAGAAAGATAGCATACGTTTTGAAGGTGGTCGCATATGTTCAAAGTGAGATGCAAGCTTATAGAATTCGTAGCTGATGTGGAGGAATATCCCTGTCACTTTCACTATAAAATCGGTGATGAGTTCCATTATGACGGGGTGAGTTTCACCGGCAGGATATGTCCGGGATTATTTGCTTCCATGATGCCCGTTATTCACGGCGTTTTCCTTCTGGGTAACAAATACTCAGAGAACGTTATGTATCTGTATCGTGGCCATGACGCCCTGGACCCCGCTATGGCCAGGTACGATGGCGTGGGATTCCGCCCTCTGCCGCTGGAAAATGACGCCGGGAAACCCGATGAGGCGTTGCGGACTAAGGCCAGGACCGGAAAAGCCAGGGGAGGTCACTTCTTGTGTGGCGACCACCGGACGCTGGCTCATTTCGCCTGTGAACCGGTCGATTTAAGTGACAGCGATTATGCTCAGCCTTTTTACCGGAGAGAAATTGCCATACTTGAGAAAGTAGAGAAGGAAGCCGGGATTAAAATCGACGAGATACTCGACAGGTTCACTGACTTTGAAAGAGATAAAATATCCCCGCCCCTGAATTCCGTTTTGCTGGAAGTCCTGATGGACGCGCTGACTGATATGGGTTATATCGATATTCGCGATGGCAGGGCGTATGCTACCGGTAAAGAACCACCCAGCCGACCTGAAATCGGCTGATTGAAAGTAAGTTTATTTCCTGTTTAGCTATATCTAGTCCTTTGGAATATCTGTTAAACCGTAATTATCATTATTATCTCTTGGATTACTTCAGACTTTGAAGCAGGCTACCTCATGTCCATTACCAACATCGCGCTTCAGGTAAGGGCACTTGAGGATTGATGATTCTAAAGACCCATAAAGATTAATCAGAAAGTGCTTGTTCCCGATATTTCTTCATCAGGTTCTTCATATTCGGTTCGTCAGGTGAACGGTGCTCGGTAAAATATGAGATTTTTTTAATTTTAAGCTCACCATTCCTGTCCTCTGCAAGATTATAATGGGCGCAATTATGCTTTGCCGGGAATGCCTTTCCGGCCTGAGCTGGCCCTTACCCGGCTCCAGCTAGCCGAGTTACTATTGGAGCACTACCCCAAGGAGAAATCAGAAGCCCTTGAGCACCTGGACTTCGCCATCAACGAGTTCCGCGAGATGAAGATGCAGCCCTCCCTGGAGCGCGCCCTCAGGCATAAGGATATATTGAAGGCGTAGCATCTGGCGGCGAGGCCCCATTGCACATTTCATCTTATTATTCACCATTTGAAATTGTGCGCTGAATTGCATGGTGAATAGTACCTCGTTAGCAGGTGAAATTAGACTCTGTCCCTGTTAAGGCCGAAAGATAGATCATAAAAGCCGCCTGGAATCTTGACTTCTAAAAGCAAAAGGATATACAATTACGCACCTGACTGATTAACTGCATTACTATGAGAGTTAAAGGCCAGTTCCAGTCCCGGTTACGGCAATATTTAGGAGGTCTTCAACTAAAAGGGGGTGATATATGAGTGAGTAGGCAGGCTACAAAGAGCCAACGAGAATCCGTAAAGGAGGTCAAATTAACAATGAAAAAGCTTCTTTTTATTGCCCTATCGGTTATCTTAATCAGCGCATTATTCATTGGCAGTTGCGCCGAACCAGAAGAACCAGCACCAACCCCGGCACCCACACCGGCACCCTCGCCGGAACCAGCCCCGGCGCCTTCACCGGAACCAGCGCCGGCGCCCGAACCGGAACCAGCACCTGAACCCAGCGGTCCGCAGTACGGCGGCACCATGAAATTCGTCAGGGGCCAATTCCCCAAAGTCCTGGGCTACCCGCCGGAGTTTGCCCCGGGTGATAGCATAGCTATGCTGCCCGTCCTCGAGCGGCTGGCCGAGTGGGATGAAAAGGGAAACATGATACCGGTACTGGCTGAATCCTGGGAAACCGACCCGGTAAACAAAACTGTCACCTGGAATCTGAGGAAGGGCGTCAAGTTCCATGACGGCACGGACTGGAATGCCGAGGCATGCCGGTGGAACTTTCAGATGGGAATTGATACGGCCAGGCTAACGGACGGTCAGTTTGTCGAGTCACTCGAAGTAATCGATGAATATACTATCGTGATGCACGTGACGGTCGTTAGTTGGATGTCGATTGAAAATTTCGGGTTAATGGTGTCGATTTCGCCGACGGCGTTTGAAAATGCCGGCGCCACGGATGAGGAGCGTATCGAATGGGCCCGGATGAACCCGGTTGGGACAGGCCCCTTCACAGTCGCTGAGTTTAAACGTGATGACTTCTTGAGGTATGAGAAGAACGACAACTACTGGCGGGAAGGCATGCCGTATCTCGATGCTATGGAAGTCCGCTTTATCCCGGATACCATGGTAGCCTCGGCGACGATGGAAGCGGGAGAAGCCGATGTCTGGACGGACGCATCAGCGATACAGATGATGCTCGATTTAGAGGAAAAGGGGCTTGATATTAACTGGGGACCCGGCATGTTCTATTTAATCGCGTTTAACTCCAGCGACCCCGAGTCAGTTTTCGCCGACCAGAAAGTACGTGCCGCAATCGAGTATGCCATCAACCGCCCGGCTCTGGCCGAGATGCTCGGCTATGGCAAATACGAACCGCTTCACCAGATGGCTTCATCAATATGGCCGGGTTACGTAGAGGGTTACGACCCGCGACCGTATAATCCGGATAAAGCCAGGGAACTGCTGGCCGAGGCAGGTCACCCCGGTGGCTTCAAGACTACAATGCTGCTCACGGAGATGGGAATGGATGCGGGCGCCGCTATAAAGGCTTATCTGAGCGAAGTGGGCATAGATGTTGAACTGGACGTTGCCGACATGGGCCGGTACTTCGGCTCGGTCTTCGGTTTCGGCTGGGATGACATGGTATTAACCGCATCCGGCATCAACCCGAGCACTACCGATTTATTCATCCACTTTGGTCCCAGCCCGATGACCTTCCGGACCGGTAATATCTGGAAGTCACCCGAATATATAGCCCTGTGCGAGGAGGCGCTGGACTCCAAGTACAAGGATGCGTATGAGGCGATGGATAAAATCAAGGCAGCCATCCGGCAGGGCGGCGAGGATGCCATGATTGTTCCGCTTTACCGGACGTCAAGTGGGCAGGTGATGCAGACTTACGTTCACAGCGACTACCAGCTGATACATGGGATCATGTGGTTTTCGTACGACGATTGGATGGAAGAGCACTAAACAGTTAAAATAGAGAAAGCCGGGTGGTTCGTGCCCATCCTGATAATGAGGTCTGGGGTGAATCACCCGGCGTAAGAAGAAAGCTGTAATTCTAATTATTAGCCAGACTGTGGGTTATTTAGGAGAATCTTCGGGGTCTGGGCTGAACATGATTTTATGCCTGAGGCCAAGAAGATTCCTTAATAATGCCCGAGGTTTACTATGACAACATATATTATCCGCCGGCTGATACAGGCGGTATTCGTGCTTATCCTGGTAACCCTGATTGTTTTTTTTGTCATGCGGTTGCTGCCCGGCGACCCGCTAATAATTTACATGGCCCAGTCTGCCGAGCTGCAAGCTATGCCCCCGGAGATGCTTGACAAACTCCGGGCCGACTTCGGCCTGGATAAGCCCGTTATGGTGCAGTACGCCAACTGGATGGCCGGCATCTTCCAGGGAGACTTCGGCACCTCGATATTTTACCGTGAGAAGGTGGGCACTCTCATGCTGGAGCGTTTCCCTGTTACCGCTCACTTGGGCCTGCTATCTTTAGTAATCGGTGCCGTTTTAGGCGTTCTGGCGGGACTTTCTGCCGCCGTAAGGCGCGGCAAATGGTTGGATAAAATAATTACGCCCCTGACCTATATTGGCATATGTATCCCCGTGTTTTTTGTAGGGATATTGATGATATACGTTTTTGGCCTTAAACTCGGTTGGCTTCCTATCTCGGGTTACACCTCACCGTTCGATGATTTCTGGCTTAGTACCCGGCAACTGGTTATGCCCGTTCTCTGTTTGGCAGTTTTTGGTCTGGCGGCCAACGCGCGCCAGATGCGGTCGAGCATGCTTGAGGTTACCCGGCAGGACTATATTCGTACCGCCTGGTCCAAGGGCTTAAATGAGCGTATGGTGATAATAAGACATGCCATGAAAAACAGCCTGATTCCGGTGATTACCCTGATGGGCCTCGGCGTGGGCATCATCTTCGGCGGTTCCGTACTCGTCGAGTTGATATTTGCTATCCCGGGTGTCGGTCGTCTGATGGTCAGCAGCATCTTCGGCCAGGACTACGTGGTGGTACAGGCCATCACCTTCGTCATTGCCGTTGTTATATTAATTGTCAATCTGGTTGTTGATATATCCTACGGATGGCTGGACCCCAGGATAAGATACGGTTAGGAGATTTCAAACTTTGGCAGAAAAATCTAACACCATAACAGAGTTCCA
>JAGLTT010000059.1 GCA_023135135.1 Dehalococcoidales bacterium | reverse complement strand
CGCGGCGTGCCCAGGCTCAGCAGCAGTTCCACGATTTCATAGTCGTGAAAGCCGGCCATTCCCGACTTCAGGAACTTTTCCCGCAGCCTCTTTCTATGCCCCCGATGTGTATCTTCCGCAGACTTTTCTGTTTTTCCCATTTGTGCAATCCGCGCCTTTGCCATATTCTAGCACTAAGGGGTGAGCGTTTCTAGAGGTACAATACTTTTAAGGGGTTTCTATCTTGAACCCGTCCTCTCCCACCAGTTCCACCAGACGCTGCTTGAGCTCCGTGCAGTAACCGGATTGTATATTGGGGAGCCGGAGGGGGATGGCTTCGCCGCCGTTTACAATATTCAGTTTTACCTCATCACGTCCCGGGAAGGCTTTCAGCGCTTCTATGACGGTATTGAGACGGCTGATATCGCTTTCTTTATCGGCGGTCTGTTTGATGTTGATTATCAAAAGTTGTTTTTCCGCGGACGGGGTGGCAGCGGGTTTCTCCACCGGGGCTTCCGCAGCTACAGGTTCGGGGGCGGCTGCTGGTTCACTGCCTTCCGTGGGAGGCTCGTAGAAACGTGCCCGGTCACAGCTAATCTGTACCTGGTCGTCCCGCACCCTGACCTTGCCCTGCACCACGAGTTCATTGCCTTCCTGCCAGAGTTCGTCGGTCTCGGTGTAGACCTTGGGCCAGACCATAACCTCCACCTGCCCGCTGAAGTCTTCGAGGATGGCGCTGGCGAAAGAGCGCCCGTCCTTGGTCAGCAGGTAGCGGGCTGATGTGACCCGGCCGGCGGTGATAACGGCCTGGCCGTCCAATTCCTCGTCGATATCGCCGCAGAACTTAGTATTTGAGTTGGGCGCCGGACTGAACGGTTTCTCGGAGAAGCTTACTCCCAGTAACTCCTTTTCCCAGAAAGCTTTTTCCCGGTCGGTGGTCTCTGACGGCGCCATGTCCAGGTCGGGCAGCGGTACCGGCGCCGTTTCTCCGAAGAGGTCGAACATCGTTGTTTGTCCCGTATCCCGGAGACGCTGCTCCCGCTGCGCCAGCGACAGTATACGAGGGACGCTGTTCAGTAAAGTGCCGCGATTCTCAAGTTTGTCAAACGCTCCCGCCTTAATCAGGCTCTCCATGACTCTGCGGTTAACTGCCTGCATATCGCTGCGACGGCACAGGTCTTCGATGGACTTGAATTCGCCGTTCTTGTCGCGTTCGTTAATGATGGGCTCGATGGCTCCGGTGCCCACGTTCTTAATTGCTCCCAGTCCGAAACGGATAGTCGGCTGTTCAACGCCGTTATTTTCAATGGAGAAATCGAGCTGGCTGCGGTTGATATCCGGTGGCAGGACGGTGATGTTCAGCCGGCGGCACTCCGCGACGGCATTGCCTATCTTCTCCGTCTCCCCGGCGTGTATGGTCAGGAACGCGGTGATGTAGTCCGCCGGATAGTTGGCTTTAAGGTAGGCGGTCTGGTAGGCAATCAGGGCGTAGCTGACGCTGTGGGCTTTATTGAAGGCGTAGCCGGCGAATGGTTCGATGAGGGCGAATACCTCCTCGGCCAGATCGGTGGGGTATTCCAGCTTTTTAGCGCCGCTGACAAAGCTGCGTTTTTCCTTCCTCATCACCTCGGCAATCTTCTTGCCCATCGCCTTGCGGAAGATATCCGCCTGTCCCAGGCTGTAGCCGGCGAACTCCCGCACGATAAACAGTACCTGGTCCTGGTAAACGATGACGCCGTAAGTCTCTTTAAGTATGTTTTCCAGAACGGGGTGGGGATACTGGATGGCTTTGCGCCCGTGCTTGGCGTCGATAAACCGGGGAATGTGCTCCATGGGACCGGGGCGGTACAGGGCTACCATAGCCGCAATATCGCTGAAGGTAGTCGGCTTGAGGTCCTTGATATAACGGCGCATCCCGGCGCCTTCCAGCTGGAAAACGCCGGCTGTTTCCCCCGCGGAGAGCAGTTCGAAGGTCTTTTTATCGTCCATGGGGATATTATTAATGTCGATATCAACGCCGTGGTTCTGACGGATAATATCTCTCGCCCTGCCCAGGATGGTCAGGTTGGCCAGCCCGAGGAAGTCCATTTTAAGCAGGCCGATACTGGCGATGTCTCCCATGGAGAACTGGGTCATCACGGCTTCCTGGCTGTCGACTTTGGCGCCGCGTTGTAACGGCACATACCTTGTCAACGACTCCCGCGATATGACGACGCCGGCGGCGTGGGTGCTGGCGTGGCGGGAAATGCCTTCCACCCTCCGGGCCTGGGTCACCAGGTTACGCACGATATCATCTTCCTGGTAAATGGCCTTGAGTTCGTTATTTTCATCCATGGCACGCCCCAGCGTCATGCCCGGCATGGCCGGCACCAGCCTGGCGACGCGGTCGACTTCACCGTAGGGCATACCCAGCGCCCGTCCCACGTCCCTGATAGCAGCACGTGCCCCCAGCGTCCCGAAGGTGATAATCTGGGCGACGTGGTCCTGCCCGTACTTCTGTGAGACGTAGTTGATGACCTCATCGCGGCGGTCGTCCTGGAAATCCATGTCGATATCCGGCATCTCCTTGCGCTCTAAGTTGAGAAAGCGCTCGAAGACCAGTCCGTGTTCGAGGGGGTCGAGGGGGGTAATGCCGAGACAGCGCAGGACGATGCTGGCGGCGGCGCTGCCCCGGACGCCGAAGAGGATTTTTTGTTTCTTTACAAACGAAATAATATCCCAGACAACGAGAAAGTAGTTGGCGAACTGGGTTGTCTTGATAACCTCAAGCTCGTATTCCAGGCGCTGCTCAATCTCCGGGGTAGGGTTGGGGTAGTACTGCCGCAAGTTTTGATGGCAGAGGTCGGCCAGGAACTGGTCGGGGGTTTTCCCTTCCGGCAGCTCAATCTCCGGCAGGTGCAGTCGTCCGAACTCCATCTCCAAATTGCATTTCGCGGCGATATTTTCGGTGTTTTCCAGCGCCTGGGGTGTGTCCTTGAAAAGCTCCGCCATTTCATCGGGGCTCCTGAGATAGAAGGTATCTCCCGCCATCTTCATCCGTTTCTCGTCATGAATGGTGGTGTTGGTGCCGATACAGAGCAGTAAATCGTGGGCGGAGGCATCCTCGCGGTTGATATAATGGGTATCGTTGGTCGCTACCAGCGGAATATTGAGTTCCTGGCTCATCTGTATGAGGTAATTGTTTACCCCTTCCAGTTCCGCGACGGGGTGTTTCATGAGTTCCAGGTAGAAATCGCCGAAGGTCTGCTGGTACCAGAGGGCTGCCTCCTTGGCTTCGTCGTATTGACGACTTAAAATAAGCTGGGATATCTCTCCGCCGAGGCAGGCGCTCAGGGCGATAAGTCCCTCTTTATGCTGCTCCAGCAACTCTTTATCCACCCTGGGTCTATAGTAGAACCCCTCAAGGTGGGCTTTGGTGGTGAGCTGGATGAGGTTCTGGTAGCCGGTTAAATCTTTAGCGAGTAGAATAAGGTGGTAGTTGGTTTTATCCCCGGCGTTGCGACTGAGCCGGCCGTTGGGGGCGATGTAAATTTCGCAGCCGATGATTGGTTTTATGCCGGCTTCCCTGGCGGCCTGGTAGAACTCGATTACCCCGTACATGACGCCATGGTCGGTTATCGCCAGGCTGTCCATGCCCAGTTCTTTAGCCTTGTTTACCAGCTGATGGATGCGGCACATCCCGTCGAGCAGGCTGTATTCGGTGTGAACGTGAAGGTGGGTAAACATTATACTTCCGGCACCGGTTTTAAATCATTATAGCACAGCGCCGACACGGGAAAAACCGCGATTGAACTCGGGCTTAAACGGATTTATCCGATTTGCGGTAGAACAGCCGGTAGAAGTATAATTGAATGTAGTATCGGTCTATTTACGCCGAGAGTCCTCAACCGTTTCCCTGGAGTTGTTGCTGGCTTCCGGAACAGGCTCGCAGGAATAAGCCCCAGATAATTCGTGGAAAGAAACATGGCAGGAAAGTATTGTCGATGGTGCCTGAAACTGTAACCGGTAGAACGGGCAGGGTATTTTACGGCTGGTTCGCGCTTGCCGGCGTCGCGCTGGTGATATTTGTCGTCGGCGGGGTTTTCGTTAATTCATTCGGCGTTTTGTTGCCCGTTATCACCAGTGAGTTCGGCTGGAGCCGGGCGATGGTGGCGGGCGCGCTGGCAGCGGGTATTATGGCCTTCGGACTGCCCAGCCCGTTGTACGGTATTCTCGTGGCCAGGCTGGGGCCGAGATTCACCCTCATATTCGGCAACCTCTTGGCAGGACTGGCGATAGCCGGGGTGTACTTTGTCCAGGAAGTCTGGCACATGTACGTTTTATACATCCTCGTCGGGATAGGGGGCGGATTCGGGGGGTATATATCCTGCACCACGGTAGCCAATAACTGGTTTATTAAAAAGCGTTCCCTGGCGCTGGGGATATTTATCGCCTGCGCCGGCCTGGGCGGTTTCGTTTTTCCGCCGTTAACGACATCCCTTATTGCTGCCATAGGCTGGCGGGAGACCTGGCTGGTTCTGGCGGGAGTGATTATCGTGTTAGCGGTACTACTTGGCTGTGTGATTCTGGTCAGAAACAAGCCGGAAGATATGGGACAGACGCCGGACGGTATGCCGGCCGATGCCTTTTCAGAAATAGAACTGGCGGAATCCCAGGCGGCGACGGAACAAAAAGCCAGCGGTTGGAGTATCAAGCAGGTGCTGAAAGGGCCGACGGTATGGCTGATAGGGGGTTTTTCCGCCGCCAATACCTTTACCATGGGAACAATGGTGACACATCAGATAGCTTACCTTCAGGATATCGATTTCAATGCGATGACCGCCGCCACGACCATGAGCTTTATGTCCGTGTTCAGCATTGCGGGCAGCCTGCTTTTCGGGGCTCTGGCGATGAGGTTGAAAATAAGATACCTGGCCAGCGCCTTTTTTGCCGTTCAGCTGGTAGGTCTGGTGATTTTATTGACGTCCAGAGAACTGGGGCTGATTTACGTGTACGCGGCCTTTCAGGGAATGAGTAACGGCGCGCTGACTGTCGCCATGCCGACATTCGTGGGTGTTCATTATCCGCGTAATCGCTATGCCCAGGTCATGGGCGTGGTCCTTCCGTTCCAGATTTGCTCGAATGCTATTGCTACTACCGTCGCCGGGGCCATCTATGACGCCACGTCCACTTATACGCCCGCCTTTATCGCCGCCGCTGTTTTCTGTCTGGCAGGATTCATCTTCGTCTTTATGACGCGCCGTCCGAAGCAGCTTTGATTAGTCGTTAGTTCGCTCGCTTCACCCCCCAAGTGCGTTTTACGTCGTATTAATGTAAAATCTAATTACCGGTGATGGTGTTATGAGAACCGCGACCCAATGGCTTTTTATAATCTGTCTGCCTGTCCTGCTGCTGACGGCCAGCATTGGAGCGGTGGCGAACAGCCTGAGCTTCTGGCTGTGCGATTACGGCTCTGAAAAATATGATGTCAGCCAGAGACTGTCTCGCTATGGCCTGGCGCTGGATGATGCGGAGATAGAGCGCATTTATGATAGCCTGGTTGAATATTTTAACTCCGGCGAGGAGTATATCAGCCTTACGGTAGT
>JAGLTT010000058.1 GCA_023135135.1 Dehalococcoidales bacterium | reverse complement strand
GTCGTGCAGGCGCACGCCCAGCGCCTGTGAGCTTTTATAAGCTACCGGCCTGATATAGGCATCTTCCTGGAAGCCGCACTTCGCCACCAGTTCTATGGTTATCCGGCATAATTCATCGACAGAATGGGGCAGGGTGATGTATAACACCTTGCATCCTCTTTCCAGTCGCTCGTAATGCTCTTTCAGGCGGAAGATATACGCCTGTTTCTGCTTATCGTTCCAGTTCCCGCGGATACCTTCGAAGATAGCGGAACCGTAGTGAAAAGCATTGGTCATTATCCCGATTTTAGCTTCTTCCAGAGGGATGAACTGCTTCTGAAAATAAGCGTAAGACGGCATTTTACGGTCTCCTTTCCGGTTACCGTTCATTATAGCTTCTGCGGCGGTAGAAAAACAAGTGCGTGGTTATCAGGGGACAACTGGGGCGTGGTATAATACCTCAGCATATGAACGAAGTTAATGTTGATAAACCGGATAATCCCGGGATGCTAATCTGGCTCAGGAAGAGAATCGTTCCCCTGGCCGGGCTGCTTCTGGTTATCGCCATCATGGCGGGCATATTGTATGTCAATATAACGTGCCCTGAAAGAATTGAAGAACTGGAGAGATACGGTTACGCGGGTGCCTTTATTATCAGCATAATATTTAACGCTACTCTCATTTTACCGGCGGGCAACATGCTGGTTCAAATGACGCTCGGGACTGCTGCCGCACTTTCGCCGGTTCTGGTGGGGTTGGCCGGTGGTGTCGGGGCAACGATTGGTGAAACAACCGGATATATAGCCGGCCGTAGCGGGCGCGGATTGATAAAGAGGAGTAAGATGTACGGTCGGGTTGAGGGCTGGGTAAAGAAGTGGGGAGTTTTGACCATATTCGTGTTCTCGATTGTGCCTTTTGTATTCGACCTGGTTGGTATTGCCGCGGGCGCACTTCGGGTTCCCTTCTGGAAGTTCTTTCTTGCCTGTATGGCGGGCAGAATCTTATTATATGTGTCCATGGTATGGCTGGCTTCACTGGGATATAGAGTGATAGTACCCTGGTTTAGCTAGCTCTGTCGCTTTACTTTAAGAACCAGCGCCGCACCGGCGATGAAGTACGCCAGGCACACCATCAGCATAAAATTGTAGCCGAGTCCGGGACTGCGGGCGTTAAAAAAGTCGATGGCCGGGCCGATGGCGCGAGCCAGGGCGGCACCGCCGGCGGTAGCCATGTTGGCGATACCCAGGTACCGGGCTTCTTCTCCTTCGACCACAAGATCGGTAGCCAGCGCCCAGTTAGTGCTGTTAAAGGCTCCTATAGCCACGCCGATGATTGCGGCAGCCCACAATATCGTGCTGTATTCCTGCGATACCGCGATAATGGCAATCCCCAGGGCGCCCAGTATTCCCGACGCGATGGTGATGGGCTTACGGCCTATCCTGTCGGAGATATAACCGGCTGGCCAGACAACGATTATCATACCCACCACGGCGAAGATGGAGAAACGGGCCGTCGCCTCGGCGGGATTGGTTACGCCGATGACATCCCTGAGGAAGTACAGGGCGAACTGCTGGATAGTGGTGAAAGCCATGTAGACGAGCAGGCGGGAAGCCAGAAACCAGACCAAGTCACGGTTACCTAACACTTCTCTGGCAGTCTGAACTAATGTCGTCAGCAGCGAAATCCTGCGATTACCGCCGGCTACCTGCGGTTCTTTGACCATTACCACTGTGGCAATTATGGCTCCCATCAGGACTACGGCCAGTATTCCCAGTACCAGCCATAACCAGTGGCTGCCTTCTCCGGCATAATATCTGTCCATGAAGAGGCTGGCGAGATATACCAGAATTACCCCGCCCACAATCTCGAGCAAAGCCTTGACCCCTGAAGCCACGCCGCGCTTGCCCGCCGGCACGAGGTCGGGAATAAAGGCCTGGAAGGGCCCCTGGGCCGTATTGGTGGACAGCTGCAGCAGGCAGTAAACGATAAATATGGCGGCGAAGCCTTCAGCGAGTCCGATACCCGGGATAATCAGCAGGGCGATAATTCCACCGATTAATATATAAGGTCGGCGCCGGCCCCACCTGGAGCCGGAACGGTCGCTGATAGCGCCGACTATCGGCTGGGTAAGCATAGCCAGAAACAGACCGCAGAGAGTCAGCAGGCCGAGATACGTATTTTTCTGTGCTTCGGGAACGAAGTCCAGCAGCCGCAGCGGCAGGATAATGGTGTGCAGACTCTGCCACAGGGCGGCCAGGGCAAAGCCGAAGAGGGTTATCTTGACATAATCCCGGCGGCGAAAATATGTGGTGTTTTCGTTTGGCATGTTACCGTTTTTTAAGCATAACAGAGCGGGCGGGAAAGAGGCAACAGGAAAATAAAGAGTCTGACTTTTATTTTTAATAATAGCCAAATTCGGTATATAATCAATGGTGAATCTTTCGGGAGTTAATGTTAAGGCATGACAGAGCGTTATCCGCTTGTAGAAGAGATACATATGGCCCCGGACGCCGCCCGGTGCTTTGAGGCTTTTGCCGGGAGTCCTTTCAGCTTTTTCCTGGACAGCGGCATGGACCCCAAGAAGCTGGGGCGCTATTCTTTCATGGGCAGCGACCCCTTTCTGGTGCTGAGGAGTCGGGGGGATAAAATCACGCTCATCAGGGATGGAGTGGAGGAGGTCAGGCAGGGCAATCCTTTCGATGTACTCGGTGAGCTGCTGGGGACATATACTCTGGACGGCAGCCGGGCGGAAATCCCGTTTACGGGTGGGGCGGTGGGGTATTTCAGCTACGACCTGTGCCACTTCATCGAGCGCCTGCCGACCACTGCCGTCGACGATTTGCAGCTTCCCGAATGTTACCTGGCTTTCTACGATGCCGCCGTGGTTTTCGACCATATAGAAAATAAGACATATCTGGTTTCTACCGGCTTTCCGGAGCTTGAGGAGAGCAAAAGACAACATCGGGCGGAAGAAAGAATAAGCGAGTTGAGGAGTCGGGTCTTGCTGTCCTCGCCTCCCTCCAATATTAAAGAGGTTCGCTCCGGCAAAGGTATCGTGCTCAAGGGTAATTTTACTCACGAGGGCTATCTTGAGGCCGTGGCGACCGCCCGCGAGTATATCTGCGCCGGCGATATCTTTGAGGTAAACCTGTCCCAGAGGTTCGATGCAGATTTGACTATTCCACCGTATGACCTTTATAAGCGCCTGCGAAAAATCAATCCGGCGCCGTTTGCCAACTACTTTAACTTCGATGGAGTCAGCATCGTGGGGGCTTCACCGGAAAGGTTTCTTAAGGTGCGGGGCGATTGGGTGGAGACGCGCCCCATCAAGGGCACCAGGCCTCGCGGCAAGACTCCCGAGGAAGACCGCGCATTGGCCGAAAGCCTGCTGGCCAGCGCCAAAGACCGGGCGGAGAATATCATGATTGTCGACCTTGAGCGGAACGATATCGGGCGGGTCTGCCGCTACGGCACCGTAAAGGTTACGGAGCTGGCTATCCTGGAGACGTATCCCACCGTTTTTCACCTCACCTCCACCGTGGTGGGGCAGTTGAGTGAGGGGAAAAGCCGCACCGACCTGCTTAAAGCCACCTTCCCCGGCGGTTCCATTACCGGGGCTCCCAAGGTGCGGTCGATGGAAATCATCGATGAGCTTGAGCCGACGCGCCGCAGCGTTTATACCGGGTCGCTGGGCTACCTCAGCTTTAGCGGCGACATGGATTTAGATATCGTGATACGCACGATTATCGTCAAAGATGGCCGTGCCTGTTTCCAGGTGGGGGGCGCTATCGTGTATGACTCCGAGCCGGAAGCAGAGTACATCGAGACTTTGGACAAAGGTAAAGCTTTAATACAGGCCCTCAACCTGTCGCTGCAGGGAGAAGTGGAGATAATATCGTGATTCTGGTGGTTGATAACTACGATTCGTTTACCTATAATCTTGTCCAGTATCTGGGCGAACTGGGTCGGGAACCGGCGGTCTACCGGAACGATGCGGTAACCCTGGAGCAAATAGAGTCGCTGGCACCGAGCCATATCATTATCTCTCCCGGTCCCTGTACGCCTCTGGAAGCTGGTATTTCCAACGATGTCATCCGTTGCTTCCGGGGAAAAATCCCCATACTGGGCGTGTGCCTGGGGCACCAGTGCATCGGCTACGTGTACGGGGGCCTGATTAAACGGGCGGTGCTACCCACGCACGGCAAGGACTCGGTAATATTCCACGACGGAGAAACCGTGTTTAAGGGGCTGGAATCACCGCTGTCCGGGGGGCGCTATCACTCGCTGGTTATCGACGTCGAATCAGTACCGTCTTCCCTGGAAGTTTCGGCGAAGACCGAAGAGGGTGTTATTATGGCGGTGAGGAATCGGCGTGATGTCGTCGAGGGTATCCAGTTCCATCCCGAGTCGATAATGACACCGACCGGACATGATATTCTGTCTAATTTCCTTGAGCTTTTGGTACCCGAAGGGAGGTAATTCATGGAGGAAACTATATATCTGAACGGCTCGCTGGTGCCCCGTTCGGAGGCGCGTATATCCGTCTTTGACCATGGTTTCCTCTACGGCTACGGTCTGTTCGAGACGATGCGTGCCTATAATGGTAAAATTTTTCTCCTGGAGAGGCATATAAAACGTTTACTCGGTTCGGCGGTAACTATCGGACTGGGTGACTCCCTGGCCGGTATCGACCTGAATAAAGCCTGCCTGGATACATTAAAGGCCAATAAGCTGGAAGACGCCCGCCTGCGCCTGACTGTCACCGGCGGCGAGTCGGACTCCTTTCCCTGGGAAGGTAAAGCCGGACAACCGACCGTCGTCGTCACAGCCCGGCCGTATAGCGGTTTTTCACCCGAGAAGTACGAGCAGGGTTTCAAGGTATATCTTGCCCCGGTACGCCGCTGCGCGCAGTCCTCTATCTCAGGTATTAAATCGGTGAGCTACCTCCTCAGCGTACTGGCGCGCAACGAGGCTGCGGCGCAGGGACTGGACGAGGCACTGCTCCTGAACGATGACGGGTACATCGCCGAGGGCGGAAGCTGTAATGTCTTTTTCGTAAAGGGGTCAAGGCTGGTAACGCCGTCCCTGGGGAGCGGTATTCTGCCGGGAATCACCCGCGACGTGGTGATAGAACTGGCCGATGAACTCGGGATAATCATCACCGAGGGTACCGTGGGTCTGGCCGTAATCAAGCAGTGCGACGAGGCTTTCCTGACCAATGCGGTGATGGAAGTTATGCCGATGACGGCGGCCAGCGACAGCGCCGGAAATACGGTGACCATCAGCGGGGGAAAACCGGGGGAAATTACCCGGAAGCTGATGGCTGCCTATAAGGAGAAGGTGGCAAAGGAGACGGCAACCTAACTCTTACCAGAACTCGACCTGCAATGCGTTCTCGTTTTCCTTGAAAATCGCTCCGTCGCTAGGGGTGAACAGCCGGTGCCTCAAGTCCCGTCGTTTCCGGCAGGCCTAATACGAGGTTCATATTCTGCACGGCCGCGCCGGAGGCTCCTTTGCCCAGGTTATCAAAGCGCGCTGAAAGCAAAATCCTTTCCTTGCCGCCAAAGACGAATATGTCAAGATTGTTCGTGCCGTTGCAATCGGC
>JAGLTT010000057.1 GCA_023135135.1 Dehalococcoidales bacterium | reverse complement strand
CGAGATAAGCGCCGGCCACCGCCAGTACATCGGGAATATAGACATTATTAATAAAATCCTGCAGGATTTTTATCTTCCAGATATAGGCCATGATATTATCGGGTGTGGGAGTGCTGGTCACGCCGCCGGGGACAACACCCACGCTGTGCGGAACCTTGCCGCTGAAGATACTGACCGCCTCGTGGCCGATACGCCGGATTTCCAGCGCCTTCACGTAGTGGGCGACGGCCTGCTGGTTGACCTCCGGCGGCAGGCGATAGTCCCCCTCGTAGCGGGGCAGGAAGGGCCCCAGCTCGCCGCGGGCGATGAAGTCCTTGACCGAGTTCAGCTGGGAGTCATTGCCCTCGTAGGTGGCGACATCGGCGACATTCACGTAGTCCAGGGCGGCCAGGTGGTAGAAGTGGAGAATGTGGTCCTGGGCGACGTGCGCCCCCTGAATCAGGTTGCGAATTATCCGTCCGTTATCCGGTATCTTGTCAGCGATGCCGAAAGCGCTATCGAGGTTTAACGTAGCCGCGATGCCGTGCGACTGCGGGCAGACACCGCAAATACGCTGGGTAATTACCTGGGCGTCACGCGGGTCGCGGTCCCGCAGGATAATCTCAAATCCGCGGAAGAGGTTGCCGACAGTCCTGGCTTCCTTGACCTCTCCGTTTTCGACGACGCATTCGACCTTAAGGTGCCCCTCAATTCTGGTGACGGGGTCTATAACTATCTTGCCCATTACTTCTCCTCCTTGCTGGCCCAGTAAGCACCGATGACGGGTAGGTCAACGTCAACGAGTTTCTCGTAGAATGGTGCTGTCTGGTCGGGGAATTCCGGCTGGGTACAGCCGTTGCACGGCGCGCCGGCACCGATAACCCAGTTCGTCCCGCTGTTCCACCTTCTCAGGGGACAGTCGGCATAGGTTATGGGGCCTTTGCAGCCGAGCTCATAAAGACAGCCCTCGTCGCCGAACTTCTTGGCGAATTTACCTTCGTCGAAATAGGCGCGGTTGGGGCAGTTCTCATGAATCAGCTTGCCGTAGAAAGCCTTGGGCCTGAGCAGGTCATCGAGGTCGTCGGCCGTGGGCAGACCGCTCAGGATAACGCTGGCCACCGTCCCCACGAACCAGTCGGGGTGCGGGGGACAGCCGGGAATATTTATCAGCGGTTTGTTAATGCCTCCGGATTCGAGGGCTTTACTCACCGGCTGGGCGTTGGTGGGATTTGGTTTGGCCGCCGGGATGCCACCAAACGCGGCGCAGGTACCCAGAGCGATAACCGCCAGCGAGTCTTTGGCCAGTTCCGTCACCCTCTGAAGCATGGTGACCGGCTTGCCATCCCGCTCGCCGATCGCTCCGTAAACGGCATCAGTCGCCATGGGAACAGCCCCGTCAACGACCAGGACATACTCGCCCTTCTTCTGCTCGGCCGTATCCTCCATCACCTCAATAGCCATTTCCCCGGCGGCAGCCATAATCACCGGGTGAAACCTGAGGTTGATGTGCACGCCGGGAGCTATCTGGTCTATGAGCACGTTTTTAATGGTAGGACTGGCCGCATTCAGAAGCGATACGGCACAGCCGCTGCAGCCGGATGTTTGTAGATAAATAACTGGAAGTTCCTTAACCATCAAGTCCAACTCCTTTCTGAGTTATCTCAAAATGCACGCATCATGGTATGCATTATAACCGATGCAGGAAGTACGTAATCCGATACAGGACAGGTCACGAGTAAACTTGCAAAATTCAATAAGTTCCAGGCTCCGTCTAGTACGTGGTTCTATTAAAGAGGTTTTTGTCTTTGAGGGTAATTAGTCCCACATAAATTATACTACTTTTTAAGGCCTTTGGCTATAGCCTCCACTGTAATTATCTATTCCGGAAGAGCCTTGGCCACGATTTCAGCCAGGTCCAGCACCCGCACTTTGTCAGCGGCGTCTTTGTCTTTCAGCCCGTCATCAAACATGGTCATACAGTAAGGGCAACAGACGCAAATTGTCTCCGCCTTCTTTTCCAGGGCTTCCTCCACGCGGGCGACATTAATAAGTGTTCCCTCTTTTTCTTCCATCCACATGCGGCCGCCGCCGGCGCCGCAGCAAAATCCATTGTCGCGGTTACGCTCCATCTCGGTCGGTGCTTTGCCCGTAGCCGCCGTAACCACCTGACGCGGGGCATCGTAGAGGAGGTTATACCTTCCCAGATAGCAGGAATCGTGGAAGACCACGTTGCCAAGGTCGCCGGAAGCGTTCAGCTTGAGCTTACCCTCTTTAATCAGACTATTGATGAGCTCCGTATGATGGACTACTTCCAGGTCGGCTCCATATTGCTTATAATCGTTCTTCAGGGTATTGTAGCAATGCGGGCACTGCGTGATAATTTTCTTGATACCCTTTTCTTCGAACATCTTGATATTTTCCCTGGCCATGACGTCGAAGACATACTCGTTGCCGAGTCGGCGCAGGCTTTCCCCGCAACATAATTCATCTCTCCCCAGAGTACCCCAGGATACGCCGCTGGCATCGAGGATTTTGGCTACGGACAACGTTGTATGACGGTTCCGCGCGTCGAGAGCGCCGGCGCAGCCGATATAGAACAGGTACTCGGTCTTGCCAGCCTCGAAAGGCTGTACGTTAATATCCGCCGCCCACTTGGTACGTTCCGGGGGGGCGATACCCCAGGGATTGCTGCGCTGCTCCATATTCTCGAAGAGTGTCAGCAGCTCTTCCGGGAATTTCGCCTTCATTTCCACCAGATACCGGCGCATGTCAACGATTCTGGGCACGTGCTCGATAAAAACCGGGCAGACTTCCATGCAGGCGCCGCAGGTGGTGCACTCCCAGAGGACTTCCTCGGAGACGCTGCCCTCCCCGTCGCCGCCGATAAGCGGCAATTCCGCCCGGCTGTCCTTCGGACCGTTTTTCAGTAGATTCACCTTAATATCATGTATAAGCAGCCTCGGCTCCAGCGGTTTGCCGGTGAAAGTAGCCGGACAGACGTCCGAGCAGCGCCCGCACTCGGTGCAGGCATAAGAATCGAATAACCCCTTCCAGGTAAACTGGTCCAACTGCCCGACGCCGAAGGTATTGTCTTTGGTGAACTCTTCCCGGGACTGTGTCTTAATTTTTTCCAGGCTCTTGAAAAAGCAGTTGGGGATTGAGGCAAGGACATGCATGTGCTTGCTATACGGCAGGTAGTTAAGGAATGCCAGCAACACGACCGCATGAATCCACCAGAAAACATTCGCGGCCGTTTCCAGGCTCCCCGCCGACGCTCCCGACGGAATAATGGAAGCCCCGAAATTGGATATAAACATATAGTCTGCCGCCCTCTCCGCACCCCGGGCAATTTCACTGGCGTGCATGCCGAAGAAGGCAATCATCAGGAAACCCACCATCGACAGGATAATGAAGGCATCGCGGCTCCTGGCTTCGGTGTGGGGCGGCGGGAAAGTCAGACGGCGGATAACGGCTAAAATTACCGAAAGTAGAGCAAGAACGGACACAATATCGAAAATACAGGCCAGCGTAAAGTAGGCGCCGTCCGGCAAACGCGAGTAACTGATGACATCCGGCGCGAGGCCGTTGAGCAGAAACTCGGCGTTGGCGATTAACAACACCATGAAGGCCCAGAAAAGCACGAAGTGGTTGATGCCGAAAGGCTTGCTTACCACACGCCTCTGGCCGAAGGCGTAAAACAGCATGTTCCAGAATCGTTTATGGAGTGCGTTGAATCGATTGTCCGGACGGCCTTTAAGGACCAGACCGAAACGCTTATAGCAGCTCCAGACAAAGAACAATATGGCCGCCGCGAAAACAACGATAAATGCAATTACTTCTGACGTCAAAATATGTTATTCCTTTTCGGTATTACTTGGCTGTGCCCGCTTTCTTAGCTTTCAGTTCCCTGACATAATTCGTTATTGCCGGTATCACCTGAAAGAGGTCACCGACAATCCCGAAGGTGGCTACTTCAAAAATCGGCGCCTGCTTATCCCGGTTAATGGCGATAACCACGTCCGAGTCCTGCATGCCCACCAGGTGCTGAATGGCGCCGCTGATGCCGCAGGCAATGTAAATTTTGGGTCTGACCGTCTTACCCGTCTGGCCGACTTGCCGCTCAAGGGGCATCCAGCCGGCTTCCACAGCCGCACGCGAGCAGGACACTACCCCACCCAACTCGTCCGCCAGTTCCTGTAATATGCTGTAATTCTCCGTGTTGCACATGCCGCGTCCGCCCGAGACGAGAATATCGGCCGCAGCCACATCCACGCTGTCCAGTTTCTGGTCTTCAATTATCTCCAGCACCTTGGCGGCGATATCTTCTTCCCGGACAGGTACGACCTCGCGGACAATTTCGCCGGTGCGCTTGGTATCCTTCTCCGGCAGGGCCATAACGTGGGGTCGCACCGTGGACATCTGCGGTCGCGTGTACTCCGTTAAAATAGTCGCCATGATGTTACCGCCGAAGGCGGGACGTGTCTGCAACAGGAAACCCTCATCGTCGATGGCCAGGCCGGTACAGTCGGCCGTCAGCCCGGTCCTGAGTTGCGTGGCTATAGCGCCGGCCAGATCCCTTCCCAGACCGGTAGCCCCGATAAGCACGATTTCCGGCTTGTATTTTTCCACCAGGAAACAAAAAGCCTTATAGTAAGATTCGGTACGGTAATAGTGGAAAACGGGGTCGTCAATCAGATAGACCTTCCCGGCGCCATGAGTAAAAGCCTCCCGGCAGAGATGCTCCACGTTATCGCCGATACATACCGAGCATAGTTCGACACCCCTCGTCTTGGCAAGGTCAGCGCCCACGCCCAGCAGTTCCCAGGAAACTTCCGCCGGCTTGCCCTCGGTGTGCTCGATAAAAACCCAGACACCCTTGTATTCCTTGATTTTCTCCAGCCTGGGGTCTTTTTCTTTAGCCTCCGGTTCGGCTTCGGATTTGGCCGCAGCTTTCTGCGCCGCCAGTTCATCAAGAATCTTCTGCTCTTCCGGCGTGTAGAAAATCTCGATGGCTTCGACCGGGCAGACCTTGATGCAGCGGCGGCAACGGGTACATAATTCCAGGTCGATAATCGGCTCACCATTTTCGTTCATGGTGATGGCATCCTTGGGGCACTCACTCTCGCAGCGAGCGCCGCAGGCGATGCACTTGCCGGGTATAAGCCGTGCCGTGCCGCGGGGTCTCTTAATCTTCTTCGGCTCTTCCGTCAACGCTTACTCTACCTCTATCTACAAGGACAAAAGGTCCTTTTCCTTCATCTTGTCGATTAATGACCTGGCAACATCTTCCGGTTTGTCGGTTTCGTCGCCCAGTATCTGGCCCTTGGTCCTCTCCGGAGAGAATATCTTGCGAACCTGTGTCGCCGAACCCTTAAGCCCGATAGTCTGCTCATCTATGTTCATCTCTTTGTTGTCCCAGAGCGCTATGTCCGCATCTTCGGCCATCAGGCGCATCGGCACCGTAGGATAGCGGGGATTGTTGATTTCTCTCAGCACCGCAATCATGGCAGGCAGGGGCGCCATAACGATTTCATGCCGGCCCTCCAGCTTACGCCTGACCTTCACCTGCTTGTTCCTGACATCCACTTCCTCAATACGGTCAACCAGGGTCAGCTGCGAGCATCCCAGGCGGGAAGCAATGCC
>JAGLTT010000056.1 GCA_023135135.1 Dehalococcoidales bacterium | reverse complement strand
GTCGCCCTCATCGGCATTACAGATGGCGTATTTAATGGAGCCGGGGTTATTACGGCAGGTCTCCCATTTAATCCCGGTGGGAAATCCCGCCCCGCCCCGACCGCGCAGTCCGGAACGCTTGACTTCGTCGATAACCGCTTCGGGCGTTAGCTCGAAGAGAGCCTTTCTGAGCGATTGATACCCCCCACGGTCAAGGTAATCACCAATCCTCTCGGGGTTGATGTGACCGCAGTTGCGGAGGATGATACGCTCCTGCCCCTCATAGAACTTAATATCCGAATATTTCGGAATTGCCTCACCGGTTACGGGGTCGTGGTAGTAAAGGCGCTCAACCGGCTTACCGTCGCGGAGGTGGGAAGCAACAATGTCAGCAGCGTCATCTGCTTCGACATGGGTATAGAAGGTGCCGTCGGGTTCCACCACGACATTAGGGCCCTGCTGGCAGAAGCCGTGACAGCCGGTAAAGTCAATCTCGGCTCCCGTTACACCCTGTTTCTCCAGTTCTGCTTTGAGAGCCTCATAGACAGCGTCGCCGCCACCCGAGACGCATCCGGTACCCCGGCAGACAAATACCCTGCGCTTTCGCGGCATATTACTCCTTCTCACTCTTTTCAAATAATCGGGCTACCTTCTTGGGATTCATATCTCCATGTGTTTCCTTGTTAACCATGACGTTGGGCGCCAGGGCACAGACACCGATGCAGGCGACCGTCTCCAGTGTGAACTCCATATCCTCGGTAGTTTCCCCCTCCCCAATACCCAGGTGCTGCCTGACCAGTTTCAGGATGGTCTTGCCGCCACGTACGTGACAGGCGGTACCCCGGCAGACCCTGACGATATTTTTACCCCGGGGCTCGGTATAAAGCTGCTCATAAAATGTAATCACCGCCTGTACCTGGCTGGGGAACAGCCCCAGAGCATCGGCGATAACGGGTATGCTTTCGGGGGGAATATAGCCAACGTTCTCCTGAATTTCTTCAACCATGGGTATCAGCGGCCATCTTTGACCCCGGTAGCCGGCGATGATTTTTTCTATCTGCTTCAGGTTGACCTTGGGCGCCTTCTTTTGTTTAACCATTACCGGCAGTCCTTTCCAGCCTCACGGCACATGTCTTGAGCGCCGGGGCTTTAGCTTGAGGGTCGAGAACGGTACCGAACAGCTCGTAGACGGGGCTATCCGGGAAAGAAATCGGCATAAAGAGCAGACCGCGGGGCAGCGTTTTACTGACCTTAGCGGTTGTTGAAAGCTCTCCCTGCGCCGAGGTAACCTTCACGGTATCGCCGTCACCGATGCCCAGTTCGGCGGCAGCGGCGCCGCTGATTTCGAGGTAAGCCGTGGGTGAGAACCGACTCAACCGGGCCGACCTTGAGCTCCGCGAGCCGGCGCCGAAGTGGTACCTGCTGGAACCGGCCATCAGGGTAAAAGGATAACCGTCAGTGGCTACGTCCTGCGGAGATGTATATTCCACGGGCGAAAACCGCCCGAATCCGCTGGGGAACATCCCCTTGTGAAGACGCCTGGTTCCCGGGCTGGAACTTTCAACATCGCCCCAGTCCAGACCCATCGAATCGGCATCGGCGTAAGCGACGTGACGGTAGAAGGGCACCATGTCTTCGATTTCTTCCATGACCTCTTGATGAGAAGTATAGGGCATCTTTGAACCCATCACTTCCGCCAGTCGAAGCAGTATCTCCACATCCGGCAGGCTTTCGCCGACAGGTTCTATAGCTCGATGCAGCCGCTGTACCCTCCCCTCGAAGTTGGTAAACGTCCCCTCTTTCTCGGCGAAGCTGGCCGCCGGTAGAACCACCGAGGCGTACTTAACCGTCTCCGTCGGGAACATATCCGTAACCACCAGGAAATCGAGCGAAGACAGGGCTTCTCTAACCAGAGCGGGCTGCGGGAAGCCGGCTACCGGGTTTTCGCCCATGATGAGCATCCCTTTAACTTTTCCTTCCCCGGCCGCTTCCATCATTTCCAGAGCCGACAGCCCGGCCTGGGCCGGCAAAGGGCCGCCCCAGCGTTCCTCAAACCTCTTCCTGTTTTCTGCTTCATCAATGCTTTGATAACCGGGAAGGAAACCGGGCAGTGTCCCCATGTCGCAGGCCCCGTGGGCGTTATTTTCCCGCTGCAGGGCGAAAATCCCGCCGCGCCGTCCGGCATTCCCGGTGAGCATGGCCAGATTAGCAATAGCGACGACGGCGTCGGTTCCTGAATTATGCTGGGTAATCCCGTTCCCGTAGACGATGGAGGCTTCTTCGGCTCCGGCCAGGAGGCGGGCAGCCGCCTGCACGTCCTTCTTCGGGATACCGGTCACATCTTCGACATAGCCGGGGGTATATTTTTGCAGGCTCTTTGTCCAGCCGTCAAAGTTATCCGTCATGCGGGTAACAAACTCAACATCGAGCCTATTTTCGTTGATTACCACCCTGGCCAGACCGTTCAACAAGGCCACATCGGTACCAACCCCGGGCCTGAGCCACAGGCTGGCGAATTGAGTCAGCGGGGTATTACGGGGGTCTATAACGATAAGTTTCGCCTCTTTGAACCTGACCGCCCGCTTGATGGCATAAGCCACGGCCGGTGCCGAGATTTCCGGATTGGCGCCGATGACCATGATAACCTTCGAACGCTCCAGAGCATCGAGTGAGCCTGTCGTACCGGCATAGCCGATAGAGGCTCCCAGCCCGGTACGGCTGGCCGCGCTGTAGAGTCGGCTGCCATTGTCGATATTGTTCGTACCCAGAACACCCCGGGCGAATCTCTGGAGTAAATAATTCTCTTCATTGGTGCATTTGGATGAGCCGAAAACCGCCAGGGCGTCAGCACCCTGGTCTTTCTTAATCTGCCCGAGGCCTTCGGCCACCCGGGACAGAGCCTCTTCCCAGGTCGCTTCCTGAAACTCACCGTCCACCTTAACCAGTGGCCGGGGCAATCTATCCGGACTATCAATGAAATCACATCCGTAACTTCCGCGGACACAGAGAGCCCCCCGGCTTACCGGGCTATCCACCGCCGGCCTGACCTCGACTATTTGATTGTCTTTAGTACCCAGGCAGATAGTACAGCCGCAGCCGCAATAAGGGCACACTGTGGTTACCACATTTGTCGCGGTGCCGGTGTATACCCTCTCCTTTTCCATGAGAGCCCCGGTGGGGCAGATAGCCACGCAGGCCCCGCAGAAGGTACATTCGGATTTTTCCAGCGGCATATCATTTAATGTTGCCGGTTTAACCATGGTGCCGCGGTCAATATAGTCGATAGCCCCTTCCACGACCAGTTCCTGGTCGACTCTGATACACTTACCGCACATGACACACTTGGAGAGGTCACGCTCGATAAAGGGATTGACCTCCTCGATAATATCATTCTGGGGGATTTTCTGAAGCCCGATGAGTCCGACACCCGTCTCCGCAGCCAGCTTGCGTAATTGACAGCGGTTACCCTTGTCACAGACGAGGCAGGTATCAGGGTGACTGGCCAGCATAAGCTCGAGGATTTTCTTCCGGTGTTCCACTACCCTCGGCGAGTTGGTGTTGATGGTCATTCCCGGAGATATCGCGGCGACACAGGAAGCGAGCAGGGCACCATTACGCTCGTCTTCCACCAGGCAAAGCCGGCAGGCACCCGTCGAAGCGAGGTTAGGGTCGTGACAGAGAGTGGGTATATAAACGCCGGACTCTCGTGCCAGGTCCAGAATCGTCGTTCCGGCGTAACCGCTAACCTCTACCCCATTCAATGTAATGGTAACTGCTTCCACTCACACTCTCCGCTGACTCTATTCCCTGGGTTGGAGCGACTCTATCCATGACTGGTCGCCCCGGGCTACCGACCGTATTCCGGTTAATAGTCGGGAACTGGCAGCCGCTTTGGGAATGAAACCCACGGCTCCCGCTTCGCGACTGGCTATAACGTTCTCTTCATCATCGTACTGTGTCAGCATTAATACCTTGGTCGACTTGTATTTTTCGCATACCTCTTTAGCGGCGTCCAGTCCGTTCATCACCGGCATGACAATATCCATGACGACCACGTCAGGGACGAGCTCCCTGGTCTTTTCCAGTGCTTCCTTGCCGTTAACCGCCTCGCCAACCACCTGCATATCACGCTGCAGGTTAAGAACGGACCTGATGCCGTCTCTAACAACGGCGTGGTCGTCCACGATTAATACCCTTATTTTCTTCGTTGCCTTGTCCAGCAATTTCTGGATACGGGGTATCAGCGCTACCGGCTCGACAGGCTTGGCCAGAAAGTCCTCGGCATCACACTGCATCCCCTCATCCATTCTCCAGCCCTTGAGCAACTGCTTCTCCGGTGGGGCATTAATAACCATAATGGGCAGGTTGCTGAACCCCAGAGTCTGCTTCATCCACTTATGGAACAGGAAAGCATCCCCTCGGGGCATGATGGTGCCCAGGACAATCATGTCAGGTTCATGGGTGCGTACCATTTTCTCTGCCTGTTCACGGTCACTGGCAGTGACTATGGCGTAGGCTTCATTTACCAGAGTTTTTTCCAAAGCTTCTATGAACTCAAGGTCATCATCTATAATCAGAATAGTGGTTTTCTTTTCCATTTTGGGCCTCCTTTCACTAGAAGCGCTTATAAATCTCACTATAAGCTATCGATTAACAAAAGGGAATGGGGAATTTACCCCGATGGTCGCGGGTGAAACCCTTGAATTTCACGGAATTTTCCCCTGGAAAAAGGGGGGCTCAGATAGGGTGAGGTCAGATGCTGATAATGCCTTTGCGCAGAGCGTATTTGACCAGGTCAATACGATTATGAATGCCCAGCTTGGACATGAGATTTGTCTTATGTCCCTCCACGGTTTTGGGAGTAATTACCAGCATCTCCGCTATCTCCTGGGTACTGTACCCTTCGGCCAGCAGCTTAAGTATCTCCCGTTCCCGTCCCGTCAACCGGCTATAGGGGTCCTGTTTGTTTCGTTCGCCGGCCGAATTCTGGAAGTTTTCCACCAGCAGCCTGGCCACCGAGGGTGAAAGAAAGGAATCGCCCCGGTAGACAGACCTGATGCCGGAGGCGAGCTCGGAAGAGGCCCCCGCCTTACTGATGAGTCCGGAGGCACCGGATTCAAGAACGGGGAAGACATATTCCTTATCGTCATGCTGGGTGATAACCAGCACCTTTGTTTTGGGATACTCCTTGCTAATCCGGCGGGTGGCTTCCAGGCCTCCCATGATGGGCATGGCGATATCCATGAGTACCACATCAGGATGCAGCTCGCTGACCAATTTCAGCGCTTCGTTGCCGTTGGTTGCCTCGCCGACTACCTCGATATCCCCGGCAAGCGAGAGCAAAGCGATGATACCATCCCGCACGATGGTGTGGTCGTCAACTACCAGTACCCTTACTTTTTGCATACTCAATTTCCTGGCCTATCGGTATACTAGCCCAGACGGTGGTCCCTTTTCCAATCTCGGATTCAATCCCGCTGGTACCGCCCAGAAAACCAATCCTTTCTCTCATGCTGAATAAACCGCGTCCCCGCCCGCTTTCCTCCACATCGGTAATCTCGGAAACATCAAATCCCTGTCCGTCGTCGCTTATCTTTATCGAAAATTCATCCGGCCGGAATTCCAGTAAAACGGTAACGTTCCTGGCACTAGAATGCTGGGCGATGTTGCCTATGGCTCCCTGGATAAAGCGAAAAAGCGCGGCTTCAA
>JAGLTT010000055.1 GCA_023135135.1 Dehalococcoidales bacterium | reverse complement strand
CTTACCGATTGCCTCGCCGCAGCAGCTGGTAGCTGTCGATTAACTGGTCCAGCGATGGTAATTTTATTGACATAAAGCCCCTCATTTTCACAAGTAAGGCGCAACGCAAACGTGCCTGTTATTAACGAATCAGGTATTCACAAATTTCTCAGTTTTTCGATGAATTCGATTAATCCTGTAACATAAGAGTATCTTAAACAAGATTTTTCTTCAATATCACACATTCCAAGCGAATGTGACTTTGACTGAACAGAATGCAAAATTGTGACTTCACTTTATACTAGAATGTTAAGCTACAATCCGCAGTGCCGTTGCACATTCGATACATATAAGAGCGACAGAAGTACGTACAGCGCCATTTAGTTCAACAACCGTCGTATGAATTGGGTTGAGCTCAATCTTAGTTGGTATCCTCTTGGTCATCGTAATCGCCTAACCGCCCGGTCATGGATTGTCCTCCGAGATACATCAGGGACAAGAACAGGCAAGCTTTCAGCATACCCCAATATTACACCCAGATATGAGCAGTATCAACCACCATTTAACTGAACCGCCAGTATCCAAGGTTGACAATTCGGGAAGCGTGGAATATATTAAACTCGGTGAAATGAATATCATATATAACAATGCACTTCAGAACATGGCTAATCCTGTCCGTATTCATGGGGCACGGTGGGGAACCCCAAATTTTTAATTGAACAGGAGGGATTGATAATAAGTAAAAGTAGCATAATAAGTACAAACCCAATAATTACGAGGAGGAAGAGATGAAAAAACTATTCTTGATCCCGTTAATCCTGATACTTGCAGCTAGCATGGTTCTTGGCAGCTGTGCCGAGCCAGAGCCGACGCCGGCCCCGGCCCCGGCACCAGCACCGGCACCAGCACCAGAACCAGCACCAGCACCGGCGGGTCCAACCGGTACGTTGCGTGCCACCGTTGCTGCCTGGATAGAAACTACAGACCCGAACCTCCAGACCACCTTTGAATACGCGCTGTATGAACACCTGATAAGCACTGACCCGGATGGTGCTTTTGTTGGCGAGCTGGCCACAGACTGGTCGTTAAGCGGAGATGGTTTGACCTGGACATTTAATATCCGGGAAGGCGTAAAATTCCACAACGGCGATGATTTCACTTCTGCCGATGCCAAATTCAGCATAGAGCGTATCATGGAAGAAGGCTCGATGTCGCCATGGATCGGCGAGTATACCGACACCATTGCTTCCATGGAGACACCCGATGACTACACGCTGTTGATTCACTGCAATTTCGTCAACTATTTCTTCTATGCTTCCATCTGGGGATGCCCCATGGTGCCGAAGAACTATATCGAGGAGCACGGTTCGGAATATTTCAACGAGCATCCCGTAGGAACGTCGCCGTGGAAGTTCGTTGAGCTCGTTCCGGGCGTCAGCATTGAATTTGAGGCAGTACCCAACCACTGGCGCATCACGCCGGAATTCGCCAGCCTGATAGTCGAGCTGGTGCCGGAGTCGAGTACCGCCCTGGCCAAGCTCAAAAACGGGGAGGTTGATATTGTCCTGGTCAGCAGCGATGAAGCTCTTGACATAGAGGCTGAAGGTTATGAACTGCGTACCCTGGGGAATCCTAGCGTGCCGATGATAGCCATGTTGGGTACCTGGGCTACTGAAGGGCCGCTGTCGGATTTACGGGTTCGCAAGGCTCTGTCGCTCGCTATAAACCGTCAGGAGATTGTGGATACCTTATTCAGCGGGTTGGCAGAACTGGGAGGCGTGATCTGGACGTCCCCATTAAGCTGGGGTTATGACCCGGCCTGGATCGCCTCCTACTTCGAATACGATACCGCTACCGCTGAAGCACTACTGGCGGACGCCGGCTACCCGGACGCCTTCGATGATCCGGTAATTGACATGTACGCTGTCTATTATCTGCCCTGGCTTGCCGATTTTAATCTGGCCATATCGGGTTACTGGGATGCTATCGGCGTCCAGACTGAAATAGTGCCGGTAGACATGGGCACAATGAGGGCGTTGATGTATGCTGACCCCTATCCTGAAGAAATTGCGGGGGCTGTCTCCATCTGGTCTATGCCGACGACGCGGGTCAGCATCGCATTCATCGAGAGCGCCCATGGTTCGACCGGCAACTGGCGCCTGCTGATGGACACCGACTGGGATGCCCTCCTCGCCAGCATCAAAATGGCCCCGGGCCAGGATCAGCAGGTAGACCTTTTCCGGGAAACCGTAGAATATTTCCTCGACGAATATGTTAGCCCGGGTGTTGTGTACCTGTTCCCCTATTACGCTGTGAGCGATGTAATCGGTGAATTTACCTTGCGCTTCCAGTATGATTTATGGGGCAATTTTGCGGGTATCAAAAAGAGGTAAAGCAAGCTGGTAGCAGTTGACTGCCCGAATTTGCGTTGACCGTACCGGTGATGCATTGTTCGGGATGCGAGAGCGATAATGATGGTACCGGCAACCGGGAAAGACGTTGGTGGCTCTGGCCGTAGCTAATGCCAGACCGGGCACCGGTACCATCGTGTGATGCGCTCCTTACCGGGGGCAGAGCTAGCTGGTACTTCGAGTATACATGTGCCACCCGGGCCAGGGAAACTCCTGGCGATGTAGCCTGTGTAATGAAAAATGGGCAAGTAGCTTTAATATGCAGGCATACCCAAAAATGCGCGAGCGATTGCCCGACGCGTTAAAGAAGAGTAAAGGTTATATGCGTAGCTGCACTTAAAGGACACGATGACGCGTTTTATAATATTACGGATAATACAGGCGTTCGTAACCCTCATCGTTATATCAATGGTAATCTTCGCACTGGCTCGAGCCAGTGGGGACCCCGTGATGCTGATGGCGCCTCCCATGGCCACGCTGGAAGACATAGAAGTTATCAGAAAGCACCTGGGCCTGGACAAGTCACTGCCCGAACAGTACTGGGTTTTTCTGAAAAATATGACCCGGGGCGACCTTGGGAAATCAATCCAGAACCGGCGGGACGTTACCACAATTATGTGGGAAAGGTTGCCCAATACGGTATCACTGAGCTTACCGGCGATTTTCTTGGGAATATCTGTATCTCTAATCCTGGGGGTGACGGCGGCGTGCCGGCGCGCCACATGGGTGGATAGCGGGGTGAAATTCCTGGCTATTCTCGGTCAGGCTTTACCGAGTTTCTGGTTGGCCATCGTAGCCATCTCCGTCTTTGCCGTGCTGCTGGGCTGGTTGCCCACCAGCGGCATGGGGAGTCCCGCCCACTACGTCCTGCCGGTACTGACCCTTTCTTTTTTCATGTTGCCGATATTTACGCGGTTGCTCCGGTCCAGCATGCTGGAAGTCCTCGATACCGAGTATGTCAAGCTGGCCCGGATAAAGGGTCTTTCGGAGAGGGTAGTAGTCTGGAAGCATGCGCTGAGAAACGCGATAATACCCCTGCTGACCGCGGCCGGCATCACATTTGCCACCATTGTTACCGGCGCCGTAATCATCGAGACTGTTTTCGCCTGGCCGGGTCTCGGCCGGCTGATGGCTGAGGCGATGATACGGCGCGATTTTCCGGTGGTACAGGCTGCGGTACTGCTGGTGGCTGTCGTCGTTCTTGTGGTGAACCTGCTGGTGGACATTGTTTACGCGTACGTTGATCCGCGGATAAGGTATTAACTATGTCTAGCGATATAGCTATAGCAAGAGCCGGTTTCGGAACAAGGGTACGGCATATATGGCAAACCTCACGTCGGTTACCGCTTATACCTATTATCATCATGAGCGCTGTCGTCTTTGTCGCCATCTTCGCCGATTTAATCACGCCGTACCCTCCTAATGAGATGTTGTTGCCGGACAGGCTAACACCGCCGTTCTTCATGCCCGAAGGCAGCACGGCTCATATTCTGGGTACAGACACCATCGGTCGGGATATCCTCAGCCGCATGATGTTCGGGGCCAGGATTTCGCTGAGTGTCTCGCTGCTGGTTATCGCGATTGCTACCGTTATCGGGACTGTTTTAGGAATGTTAGCTGGGTACAGGAGAGGGCGTGTTGATGCCGTGCTGATGAGGGTAACGGACGCCGCCCTGGCATTTCCCGCGCTCTTGATAGCCCTGCTGCTTGCCGTCGCCCTCGGGCCGAGTTTTCGTACCGTCGTCCTGGCACTGTCGGCGCTTAGCTGGGCTCCTTACGCACGCATGATGCGGGGAGAGGTCTTGAAAATTCGTGATGAGGACTTCGTAGGGCAGGCGCGGATTATTGGCGGTTCGCAAGCCAGAATATTAATAAAGCATATCTTCCCCAATGTGGTCAACACACTGGTAGTTTTGATGACGATGAGTGTAGGGCTTGTGATTTTGATTGAGGCTTCTTTAAGCTTCCTCGGGGCCGGGATTCCACCCCCAACGCCGTCATGGGGGTCAATGGTGGCCGATGGCAGGAATCTCTTCAATCGAGCCTGGTGGATCTCTTTATTCCCCAGCCTGGCCATTGGCTCTGTGGTATTATCCGGGAACTTCCTGGGTGATTGGATTCGCGATAAAATGGATCCAAGATTGAGACAGCTATAAGTGCGGAATCCCTTTTGCGTGGGGTCTCCCCGTTTAGTAAGCTAAAGATCATCAGTGTAATTTAAATCTTAAAGCCCGGTGGTAATGGCGTGTGACGCATACCGCCCACGTCATATTCCGGCGTCATGGCGATAACCACCATCAGGAAGGGCCTGTCAACCCTCTTGAAATAGTGCGGATTATGTGCCACGTTCGCCGGGACCCACTCAGCGGTAGGTGTCTTGGCGATAAATTTTTGGGCATCTTCTCCTTCACCCAGCCAGAACTCGACTTCACCGCCCAGAGCCAAGACATCATGCGGATTGCTCCCGAAAAAAAGAAAGAGTTCGTCGAAGTCGGGGTGCGCGTGTTGTCCACCATCGTCCGGCTCTTCTCTACCTTCAATGATAATTGGCAGTTCACCAGGTATCATGACGCCGGAGCCCGGCGCGTATATATGGAACGTTTCTACCCATATTTTAGCTTCCGGAAAAACCTTTTGATCAAATACCAGGGAAAAATCTGCTATTTTACCACGATACGACGGGCGGATCAGTTCCGTCCACAGCCTTAATTCGTTTACATATTTCGCGTATTTCCCCATTTGTTCATATCCTCCTTTTTCAGTACTAATATAAAATACTATAAATCAAGCCAGCCCTTCCACTAAACGCCCAACAACAAGATTGAATATTTACAACTCCATCAGGTATTTACGGGAGTTTCCTGGTCGATTACCGGGTGCGAGACGTGGAAGGGGCAGATAAAAGGAGACAGGTAGAAAGTATCCTCGGAGTATTTTCGATTCCCGCAACAAATGCACCTTTGAAGAGTTGATATAGTTTACAATTAAGTATCGATAAATAGCAACATCTTGATGAAAAGCGTTCCTTTTATATATTGACAATCTAAACAACGTAGATGTATAACTAACTTAACATCACATTCTGGAAAATTAAAGTGATAAATCCCGGTTCTTTTGGATGAAAGGAGGTGAGCAGATCAGAATCAATTGTTGGAATATTTTCAAAACAATATGAAACTCATTCTAAGTGTTAACAGACAACTATTTTGTTTATTCTAACGCATAATGGAGGACCTAATAATGAAGAAGTTAACTCTACTACTGCCATTAATGATTGCCGTCTTATTGATTTCCAGTCTGGCTGTT
>JAGLTT010000054.1 GCA_023135135.1 Dehalococcoidales bacterium | reverse complement strand
ATATCGTGAGGAACCATGTACGCCACGGACAAAAGCACGAAAGGCAATATCAAATTCATCAGTATGCCGCCGACAAGAACCAGCAGCCTGACCCAATAGCTTTTGGCAGCCAGGGCTCTCGGGGCGGTGGGGTCTACTTCCCCGGATATCTTATTGAAACCTCCGAAGGGTATCCAGTTGATGGAATATATCGTTTCTCCCCATTTTTTGCCGTACAATCGCGGCGGAAAGCCGATACCGAACTCTTCCACCCACACACCCGTAGACTTGGCCGCAATGAAATGCCCCAGCTCGTGGACGATGATGAGCACGGAAAGGACAACTATACCTGCTACCAGCGTAAGTATCATTTTTCAACCCCACTGACAAGCTTGAGAGCCGCCTCCCGCGCCCGGGCATCCGCCGCCATGATTTCTTCCAGCGACGGATGGGATACCTTCCGGTGCTGCTCGAGTACCCGCCCAATGAGACGGGCTATATCGGTAAATCGAATACGCCGCGACAGGAAAAGGTCAACGGCTGCTTCGTCGGCGGCGCAGAGTACTGCCGGGCAGGTCCCCCCTTCCCTGCCCGCCTCGATGGCCAGTCGCAGACAGGGGAATCTATCCGTGTCGGGTTGTTCGAAAGTCAGGTCGGTGAAATTACTCCAGTCGATAGCGGGTAACTCCGGATTGGCGAGACGGTCGGGATAAGACAGCGCGTACTGAATGGGCAAGCGCATATCAGGACAGCTCAACTGCGCCTTGACCGAGCCATCGACGAACTCCACCATAGAGTGAACGATACTCTGGGGATGAACCAGCACCGTAATATCATCGACGGGCATATCGAAAAGCCAGTGCGCCTCGATAATTTCGAGCCCTTTATTCATCAGCGTAGCCGAATCTATGGTCACCTTTTTACCCATCTGCCACGAAGGGTGTTTCAGGGCCTGCTCGACGGTTATCCCGGCCATCTGCTCCTTTGAGTAGCCCCGGAAAGGACCGCCTGACGCGGTGAGGATAATCCTTCGCGCCGGCTGTTCTTCTCCGTTAAGGCATTGCCAGATGGCACTGTGTTCACTATCGACGGGCAGAATCCGGGCGCCGCTTTTCCCGGCCTCAGCGGTTAATATTTCCCCGGCAGTCACCAGCGATTCCTTATTGGCAAGGGCGATAGTCTTACCCGCTTTTACCGCCGACAGGGTCGCGCCCAGTCCGGCCGTCCCCGATGTAGCCATAACCACGATATCCGCATCGGGGAGGCAGGCAATTTCTTCCAGCGATAATACCTGACACCCCGCCTCGCTGAAGCGCTTTTTCACCTCTTTATCATCGCTGCCCGAAGCTATATAGCTGATGAACTCCGGCCGGAACTCGCTTACCTGCTCCGCCAGTAAATTAGTGTTTTTTCCGGCGGCCAGCGCGACTATCTTAAAGCTCCTGGGTAAAGCACGGACGACATCCAGTGTCTGCCGTCCGATGGAACCGGTCGAACCCAGCAGCGCCAGCCTCCTGACAGCATTCCCCATAACACCTATATCTTACAACAAATGGGCAGTTGAAGCTATTGAGGAGAGATAAGAAGGCAACTTTCATTGACAGATAGAGTCGGGAGTTAGTATAGTAGTTAATATAGTTAACTATTAATATTATGAACCAAGTCGTTAACAGAAAGGCTGGAGATGAAGAAAAGCGTTCTCAATAGCGTCGTCAGGGATTTGCTTTCTATCACACCTTCAATACGCCGCAGCATCCAGAGGAAACTGGTAAGGACCGCCTTTGCGCAGATAGAAGAGGATATAACCCTGCCCCACCTGGAGATAATGCACATATTAAAGGAAGAGGGTACCAAACACATTGCCGAGATAGGAGAGAGGCTGCAAATCCCCAAACCGCAGATGACCCACCTTATAGACAGGCTTCAAAACCTCGAGATTGTCATCAGACAGGCGGATACCACCGACCGACGTATAATCAACATCATGCTTACCGATAAAGGCAGGCGGATAATAGAGGAACTGGACCAGGTGATAAAGGAAAGTATTGAAGCAAAACTATCGATTCTCACCGAAGAGGAATTACAGGAACTGTCCGTCTCGCTGAAAAGACTCGGGGATATATTATCCAAGTTATAGCCAGAACATAGCCAAGAGATAAGCTGATGGAATCCAAAGAACCACAACTGTACCAGAGCTCACTGCCGAAACGGCAGGTAGTCGCCGCCATGGTGGGCACGATGCTATCGATGTTCCTCGGCTCGATATTCATGATGATTACGGCGACGGCTATGCCCAGAATTATTACCGACCTGGGGGGCTTCAGCCAGTACACCTGGGTATTTACATCCTATATTATTGCCGAGACTATCGCATTGCCGCTGACCGGCAAGCTTTCCGACATGTACGGCCGGAAGTGGTTCTTCGTTGCCGGCATGACTATCTTCATCCTGGGTTCATTTCTCTGCGGTATCAGCCAGTCGATGACCGAGCTTATCATCTACCGGGCATTCCAGGGAATTGGATTCGGTGTCATATCCGCGCTGGGATTCATCGTCATTGCGGATATTTTCCCGCCGGAAGAACGTGGCAAATACGGCGGTTTGATGGCCGGAGTCTTCGGCCTTTCTACAATTATCGGGCCGACTTTAGGCGGATATCTGACTGACGCCCTTTCCTGGCGCTGGGTCTTTTTCGCCCCCATACCCATCGGGCTAATCATTATTATAATATTCATATTTTTATTCCCGCAGCTCAAAGCCGGAGAGTCCAGGCACAGGGTGGATTATGGCGGCGTGGTGGCTATGACTCTGTTCATCGGACCGCTGATACTCGCGTTAACCTGGGGCGGTGTCAATTATGCCTGGAGCTCATTGACTATTATCGGCCTGCTGGCTTTCTCGGTGATAATGTTGATTGCCTTCCTCTTTATTGAAAGCCGCGCCGAGGAACCGGTCATACCCCTGATGCTTTTCAAGAACCGGGTTGTGGCGGTATGTTCGATAGTCGCCTTCTGTATGGGCGCTGCCTTTTTCCCCGTGGTGACCTTTATCCCTCTCTTTTTTCAGGGAGTGCTGGGGGCGACCGCCACCGCGAGCGGGGGTTTCCTGACCCCGATGATGCTGAGCGCCGCCATAGGCAGCTTTATCAGCGGGCAGCTGCTATCCCGTGCGGGAGGACATTACCGTTTGCAGGGCGCCGTGGGCTTTCTCATTTCGGCGGTGGGATTTTTCCTGCTCACCAGGATGACACCCGAAACCAGCTACGCCACGGCGGTGGTCAATATAATTCTCATAGGTCTGGGTAACGGACTGATTATGCCTGTTCATACCATCGCCGTCCAGAATACCGTCCCCTATTCGATTATGGGTACGGCTACCTCCATGATAACATTGCTCCGTCCGCTCGGGGGCGTTTTCGGCCTGGCGATTGTCGGCTCCATACTCAATAATACTTTCGCCTCTTCGTTTATCGGTAAACTATCTCCTGCCGTGAAAGAAGTCGTCTCACCGGAGCAACTGGCGGCGATAGTAGACAATCCACAGGCACTGGTCAATCCGGAAGCACAGGCTCAATTGCAGAGCCTGTTCGACGGTATGGGCAGTCAGGGCACGGTGCTTTACGAGCAGCTGCTGTTTACTCTGCGGAACGCCCTGAATTCCGCCCTGATACAGGTTTTCATCGTATTCCTGGTTGTGACTATCCTGGGACTGCTGGCTAACTTCTTCCTCAAGGGAATCCCGCCGCATAGAAGCAAACAGGGTAAACCGGCTCCGGAGGTTAAAGACTAATTATAGAGTCTGTTTTTGAAATAGCCGTTCATTTGCTGGAAGAGGAAGATGTTATCACGTCGTAGGGCCAGACATCCAGACTGCCGTCCATGAACTTTACATTCTTAAAACCCGCCCCGTCCAGTATTCGCTGCGCCTGGTAGGCGCGTACGCTTGTCCGGCAGTAGATGATTATCTCCTCGTCCCCGGAAAGCTCGCCGAGTTTCCTCCGCAGGTCCGTCAGCGGAAGCAGCCTGACCTGTTCGGCATCGATGCGCCGTTCCTGCCATTCCGGCGGCGTACGGACGTCCAGCAGGACAAAGCGGTCGTCTTTTTCGAGCTTTTTCCTGACCTCGGCGGGGGTGAGCGTTCTGGCTAATCCCGATTGCTTGTTGCGGATGACATTGGCGGCATGATGCAGCGGGTCCAGGGCACTGTTATAGGGGGGTGCGTAAGCCAGGTCGATATTGGCCAGGTCTTCGACAGTAGCCCCGAAGGTCAAAGCGGTGGCCAGAACATCGATTCGCTTGGCGATGTCACCCATCCCCACCACCTGTCCGCCCAGCAATTTGCCCGTACCTTTTTCAGCAACCAGTTTCACAATGAAATCACGGCTCCCCGGATAGTAGGTCGCATGTTCATCACCGGGCACGAGTGACATTACCGTATCGCAGCCGGCTTCCCGCGCCTGCGACTCGTTAAGGCCGACCCTCCCCACGTTATATTCGAAGACCTTGACGATAGCGGTATTTAAAACACCGGGGAAGGTCTCCCTGCCGCCGGTCACGTTAGTCCCGATAATTCTGCCGTGTTTATTGGCCGTAGACCCCATCGGGGCCAGAACGGGCTTCCGGGTAATTAAGTTGACATTCTCCACGCAGTCGCCGCCGGCATAGATATCCGGGTCGCTGGTCTGGAGGTACTTATCGACGGAGATACCGCCGGTAGACCCGATGGCAAGTCCGGCAGCTTTTGCCAGGGTAACATCCGGCCTGACGCCGAGGGACAGCAGGACAAGGTCGGCCTGATGTTCGGTATCGCCGGCGATAACCTTGCGCACGCGCCCGCTTTCATCGCCCTGAAATCCGGTGACAGGCTGGCCGCACATGACTTTCACGCCCTTATACTGAAGGTACTTTTCAACCAGAACGGCGATATCGGAGTCGAGTAGAGCGGGCAGGACTCTGTCCAGAGCTTCAAGGATGGTGACATGGCATCCCAGGGTAACAAAAGCCTCGGCCATTTCCAGTCCGATGAGGCCGGCACCAACGATGACGACTTCTTTTTTACTCCCGAGGTTCGCCAGATAGCTTCGTATAGCATTGGCGTCCGGAATATCGGAAAGCGTCAAGATTCCGTCGAGATTTTTACCTTCCCAGTCCGGCACCAGCGGCTTGCTTCCCGTGGCCAGTACGAGTTTGTCATAGGCGATGGTGGAACTCTCACTGGTTTCCAGGTCCAGGACTTCGACCGTATGAGCTTGCGGGTCGATGGCGGTAGCCCGGGTCTCGGTGAGCACTTCCATGTTCATGGTTATTTCGAAATAGTCGGGCTGTTTGGCTACCATGTTGTCCTCGTTATCGATAACTCCCGAAACATAATAAGGCAGTCCGCATGTTGCCGTTGATAAGTCCTCACCCTGCTCTATGATAGTAATCTTGGCCGACGGGTCGCAGCGCCGCGCCCTGGCGGCGGCTTTAGGACCGCAGGCTGTACCGCCTATAACTACAATGTGATTCTGTTTTACCATGTCGTTACCTCCGGGGGCTTATTGCTGGTGGTCGGTGTTCAGGCGTAATAATGTGAATCACCAATACATATTATAGCTTCTGTTACAGAATTGTGCCAATGATGGTATGACTTTCTATCCCTCACCCCCTGACCCCCTCTCCAATCAGCTACATAGAAGAAGACCCGAAGAAAGTGTAATTGGAGAGGGGGAGGAAAAGAAAGAGGGGCTACGCCCCTCTTAAACGCCCCGTTACGCGGTGGGGATAGTTAAGGGATAAGAAGTTGATGTTACGAGGGCGGTTTGGGTGGGAAAAGATATCAACGAGGGGGTGGGGTGGGTGATTAAAAGAGGGAGTCCGTGTTGTACGAACT
>JAGLTT010000053.1 GCA_023135135.1 Dehalococcoidales bacterium | reverse complement strand
TCCTGCTTCTGGGCGGCTAACAGTGTCGATGTCAGTTCACGCATCGTCGCCCCCCAGCCTCCCGGACGGACAGGCGTCATCTTTTTGACCGGTGATATATTTTGTCCCCCAGAAAAGGTGCCCGGCAATATAGCCCAGGGCAAATACAAGGAGAAGCCAGAAGATTAACTCCCAGAACCAGTGCCCGAGAAAGGCGCCTGCGGCTACCAACCCGATAATCCAGAGCCCTTCCAGCCTGTGCCAGGTATCCCGTAGAATATATGTCCAGGGACGTCCACCGGCCTTCTTCCAGATGGCTTTATAAATGGATTTATTCATGCCTCACCCTTTCTTATACAGCGGGTCACTAAGGGCCGTAATCGGTTGTTTTCGAAACGATTGGATAGTGCGGACGGTAGAGAGTGCTCACCCTGACACGGTTTCTTCGTCCCAGCCTCCTCAGCTCCTGGCGAAAATACCTCAGCTTCTGGTTGCCCCAGTCGAGAAACTCCTTCGGCGTTACCGTCCCGCCGACATTGACCCGGTTGACCGCATAGACCGCCCACTCTACCGCGGCATAGCCGCCGGCCCCGCTCGCAATCAGGTCTTCATGCTGTGCGGGGATGGTGGAACCTTCGCCATCAAGGTTATGGAGCTTACCATAGTATATATAGGCGTCGGAGCCGTCGGGCACCTCGTCCCCCAGGACAATCAGCGTATCGCCCCACAGGGAAAAGGGCTGGTATCTCTTGGGGAACTCTTCCACCGGGTACTCCACGGCCTCCACCATAACCCTGTCGGTTACGGTAGATATATCCAGCTCCCTTGAGCCCGATGTCGTGGCCTTGGTCGCCTTCTGCTCATAAGGTATCTGCTCGGAGAACTCCTTAACGGCGTGAGCGATATGCCGGTCCAGCTCGTCGTCCGTCCAGCGGTAGTTGTTGCTGTCCTCGTCGTGCAGGTCACGCCTCACTATGGCTCTCATATCGTTCAGGTTCATAATTACCGCTCCTTACAGCTTTCTTACTTCCAGTCTATCCAGCCTGGTGCAGGGCAAACCCTCATCGTGCCGGCATAACTCCAGCTCACAGAACGAAATTTCCTCATTGACCTCGCCTTCGTTGGTGCTGACCGCCTTACCAGTCAGAGTCTTAGTATAATCCAATAAGGACCGGGCATCAGCCTCGCTGTCAAAGCTCAAATCCACTCTTACTCTGTACTTCATTGATACCTCCATTTTGTAGCCAGATAGTTGTGCTGAATTTCTTGCGGGGTTAGGGCTCGGCTATACATCCTGACTTCACCAATCATTCCCGCAAATGGGTTTGCTGCCCCCTGCATCCACCTGCCAATTATCAAGTCAGCGTTAGTAGTGGTAGGTGTTCCACTTATGGTAACCGTATTCCTTTGCCCACCGTTAAGAAAGTAAGTTACTGACGTTCCATTCTTTATAACCACAATATGTGTGAATTCCTTTAGAGCAATTGATGTGTCGCAGGCCGTCCCTGTCCAAGCAGTGATATAGTGATATAAAACTGGTGCCGAAGAACCGTTGGCGAACAACAGAACATAGCCCTCATCATTTGTTGCCGGTCTTTTGCAAATTACATCTTTCCAGCCAGTTATGTTATCAAGACACAGCCAAAGCTCAATCGTGTAGTTATTGGTTATATCCAGTACCGTGTTATTCCCGCAGTTGATGCTATCGTCCGTACCGTCAAAGTATCTGCTCTTCTGCCTCCAAGCAGCACCAGTAACCGTGCAGAGGTGTCCGCAGGCATCCCTGGACATGAACGAACTGCCATCGGGCCGGTATAAAGGCAGATAAAGCACCAGGCTTTTATCAAAGACAAAGTTCATGGCACACCTCACGACGCCGAATAGGCTACCTTAACGTAGCTGGAATTCTTGGTCTTACCGGTGGCATTCTCACCGCCGGCACCCCCCGACTTCACCATCAGCCGTATTTCGAAAGGTATCGAATTGAAGTCTGCCACCGGTTTGAAGCGTCCGCTGTAGGTGTATTCGTTATAGGTGGATGCGTTGGCCGGGTAAGTTACCTCGTCATGAAGGTCAACCCAGGTGCCGCCCTGGTTACGCGCCTGCCACTTGAAAAGGACGGACTCGGTGGCGCCGCTGGACTTTACCGCGCAGGTAAGCCCGAACTCGTACTCAAGCACATTGCCCAAGGCCGGCGGAGCAATCGCCACGCTCTCTACCTCTTCGTAGTCGTCGGTGGAGGTTGTGTGCTCGGCGCTCCACTGCACTCCGTCTGCCGTCAGGTTGCCCCTGGCAAAGGGGTGCTCGATGTGTTCTACTACTGCCAGTACCATAATTTACCTCCCGTAAGGGGGAGGGAGTTCCCTCCCCCTGTCTATCATTATGTTAAGTTTTTAGTCCTTGACGCCGATTAATGCCGCCGCCTTAATGGACGAGAAAAGTGCCAGCGATACATACCACTTGACCCTGGTCCGCGAGGCGTCTTTGTCCTCCAGCGGGCCGACAGGCTCCGCCTGCAGGTGCCCCGGGCTGGTCAGTCCGCAGAGGGCCCCCTCCCCGAGCTGCATGGCGTATATCGTGGAGCAGGTGCCGCCGGTAGTGCCTGTCTCCAGGCTTGAAGCCACGGTGTGGGTATCCAGTATCCAGTCATTCGTACCGATAGGTACGCCGTCCCAGAGCTGCACGAAGTTGCCCCATTTGTCACGGTCGGTCTCAGCCATAACACCGCCGGCCGCCCTGACCAGGGCGTTTATCTTGCGCCGTGAGCGGCGACTCATCAGGAGCATGTCGGGCTTGCCGCCCTTGACGGCGTCGATAAGCTCATCCAGCTTATTCAGCGTCAGCGCAGCACCGGTAGCGCTCATGGCGATTACCTGGTCGCCGGCGCTCTCGGTATCGATGAGCGTCCTCAGGCCGTCGAACTGCTTGGCGTTGGTGCCGGAATCCCCGTAGATATAAGCTTCTTCGAACTTATCTCTGAGCGCCTTGGCTTTCAGTTCGATTACCGCCGCCTCCAGGTCCTGGACATTGCTGCGGGTGGACTTGAGAAAGTTGTCCACGTCGGCGTCACCGCCCATGATTTTCAGGTTGGCAGTAATCTGCTCGAAAGTCGGTGTAGACTCTGCCCAGGTATCTCCGACATCGTAAAAATCGATGCTGGGCAGGGTCTTTTCCTGGTTGTAGGTCAGCCCGTTGCCTACGATTTCGATAAAGGGCAGCTGCTGGAGCACCGGCGAGTCCTTGACGATGGTCTCCACCACCCCCTGCATCAGCATATCGTTGGACAGCTTGGCTGCCTCTTCTAATGTTAAAGCCATTATTTATTTTCCTCCTGTATTTATTTTTTCCGTTGTCATTGCGGGGAAAGCCTTCCCCCTGTCATTGCGAGTAGTCCCGATTTTATCGGGATGACGTGGCAATCTCTATCACAGATTTGTCATTCTGACCCCGATGGAATCGGGGCGAAGCAATCCGTCCACCCCTCTCACTCACCTGTCATTCCGGCGCAGGCCGGAATCCAGCACCCTCTGTCATTGCGAGCGAAGCGAAGCAATCCGCTCACTCTGCCCGCACACTCACGTCAGGACGAAGAACCTCCTATTGCGTATTGTATTTTTTCCCGGGCTGAGAGCGACGACAGGTCTAATGGCGCCCTCTGCGGGGCGCCGGCAGGCACTCTCGTTTTCGCCGCTTCCGCCTCCATTTCCTGCCTGACTCTTTCCATGAGCGCCCGGGCGTTCTTCAGCGACTCGTTAACTTTCTCGATGGAATCACCGGTTATCAGCTCGGTCAGGATGCCGGGGTTCGCCTGGACTACGAGTTCCTTATAAGCGGCTACCGCCTGCGGTAAGGCCTTACCGAGCTCGTCCAGTGTCTGCTCCGCATCGTCCAGCGACTGCTTTAACGCGGTTATTTCGCTGTCTTTCGTCGCCAGCGCCTGCTCCAGCCTTATAATGGTTGCGTCGCGGGACTCAAGCTCACGGGTAAGCGATTCGTTCCCCTGTTCGAGGTTTTCGTTTTCGTCTCCGTCCGCCTCGACCTCGTTATTTTTGCCCTGTTCTTTTTCCGTAACCATCATTCCTCCTGATTACTCCCCAATGCCTTCCGCCCGGGACGACACATCTCCCTCTCTCGCTCCACCCCTGCCGGATTTGGCATTAAGCTCTTTATTCATCTTGAGAATGGACTCCCTTTCTTCCAGCCACCGTGCGAACTCGTAGTCGGGGTCGCGCACGCCGACCTCGTCCATGGCCGTCCTCCGGGAGTGTATCCCAGTCTGCACCATGACCTGCTCGCTACCCACCTTTCTCTCCATGTCCTTGGGCAGCACCGGCCCCCACACTACCCGCAGCTGGTTATCCCCGAAGTCCTCTCCTTTATACTTCTCCAGTATCTTGAGAATCATCTCGTCGCGGCGGTTATACGCTGCCGTCCGGATAATCCTCTTCCGCCTGACCTTCTGGAGCAGCGGCTGTAGCTCTATTTCCAGGGCTACGCCGGACATATCCTTCTCTATGCCCCCGAAGGCCGACCGCGGCGACTCTGACAGGTCGTGCAGGACGCGGTATATCAGGTCTATATAATTAATATGTAGGTTGACGCCGCCCCCCTGCAGCAGGTCGAGCAGGTAGGCCTTGGCGTCTTCCGGGATATTCCACACCGCTCCCGGCTTGATGGCGATGTCCTCGGACTCCTCCACGTTCTCCAGCACGGCAATGGGATTTCCGGATAGCTCCAGTATGCGTGACAGCTGGCTCATGGCGCGGTTAAGCTCCCGCTGGCTCTCCATTATCTGCGGCAGGTCGGAGACCCCCCAGAACTTCTTGGGCTCGCGCAGGTTGGGAAAGACGATAAACGGTATAAAGCCGTAGGGATTGGGCTTGGCTTCGAGTAATGCGTTGTCCAGGTACAGCTCGAAATCCCTGTCCGTCCACAGCTCAACGATAATAGCCGTCTTTTTCTGAGGTTTTACCCCGTAGATAAGCTCGATCTCCTCGGCGGACAGCCGGTAACGGGAAGCGATACGCCACACCCTGGAAACATCGTCCCCCGAGCACCACGCGTAAATACCCTGTATATCCGGCGCCGTCACTCTGACCCTTTTCTCGGCGGCGTCCCAGGTGACTTTATAGCAGGCGTCCCCCAGCACGGCGCAGTCAATTTCCGTCTCCAGGTCGAGTTGCTCCAGCTGATTGTCCCCGTATACTTTATATAGAGCTGCCTCCGCCTTTCTCGCCCTGTCTCTCGCCTCGTCCGAGTCCTCAAAGGGGTCCACCGCGAAGCTGATGCCTGCCATTAAATACGATGTTATTTTCTCCACGAAGACCCTGGCATAGTTGAAAATCAGGCGCCTTTCACCCCGCCTTTCTCTCCCCTCCCACTGCAGCCCGTTATAGAAATCGAGTAGTCCTTTATAGCTCTTGAGCCTTTCCAGGTCAAGACGGTTCAACTGTGCGCTGATTGCTTCGTTAGCCATGTTCTTTTCTCCTTAACAATCCTCAGTGTTTAGCCGGTTCCTCGCTCTGCTGTGGTAATAAAGCCGGTGGCATGTTCTTCAACGCCCTCTGTATCGTCCTCTGGCTCACCCCGAACAGCCCCGCCAGTTCTCTCACTCCCCACCCGCCTTTAAAAAGCCTGTTTATCTCACGGTTACGCAGTTCTTTCAGCCAGCGCTGCCTCCCCCGCGGCTCATCGTAAAGACAATGCGGGAACGGACAGCCCAGGCAGGAATCGGCGTACTCGCATCCTTCATCCCGGTAGTGGCAGTATTCCGGCTGTAAATCTGGCGCATTTTTCCGGGTTTCCTCCTTCTCATCCGTTTCAGCACCGCCAATCTCACGCGTCACCAAATACATAGCTCACCTCTTACACCAAACAGCGTAAGAATAGCACAT
>JAGLTT010000052.1 GCA_023135135.1 Dehalococcoidales bacterium | reverse complement strand
ATGGTCTTAATCATACGAGGGTCCGGCCCGCCCGGAGGCCCCATGGGGGGTGTCCCACCGGGGCGTTCCGCACCGGGTGGCCTGGAGTCTGCGCGGTCGGCAGATGGACGCCCGAATCCCCCTTGAATAGAATCGGGAGAAGCAGGATAGACATAGTCGGGGTGTTCCTTACCCCATTCCAGATAACGAGTTTCATCTTTCAGGAAGTCCGGTGGTCTCATAGACGGCCCTGATGTCCCGGACGATTTCTCAGAGCTGGATTCTGTCATTTCATACTCCCTCGTTGATTTTAGTTTTATTATAGCAGAATCGAAAGAATGGAAACTACGGGCTAAGCCGCAAATGCCGCGAGGGCGGTTTGGGTGGGAATAGATAAGAAACGAGGGGTGAAGGTATAAAGCAAAAACGTTAGCAATATTAAGTACTACCACCATACAAAATTGGTATTGGCATGCAATAACAAGCATTAGCTTAAGAGATAAACTGCTGCGAGAGGGCTGTATGATAAAAAATGGAAATATTCTCATATTATTGTTTGGTCCTTCAATGGCGGTCGTTAGCCTTGATTTCCTGGTACGGGATGTTCTTCGAGGAACAGCCATCCTTATCTTTGCTGCTTTTTTAACAGTTGTCGGAAGCTATTACCAATGGATAAAGCCGAAGAATAGAAGCAAGTTTTGGTTAATATTCCCAGCGTTACTTACGTTCTATGGATATATTCCGCTCATAGTTTTAAGAAAAAGAAAGAAGATTTTTAATCGTTTGTCCAGAGGTTTTGAAAAATCTAAATCAAATGATTTGCGCGATAGCTATACTAATGAAGCAGCGAAGACCACCAAATATTACCTGGAACTAAGGAATAATTACCGTAATAGATTCAACGATGAGGCTTCTCTACTCGCCGCCGCCGGTATTTTAAATTTAAAAGTAGCCAGGTCCAGTTTCTTAGAGGGGCAAGAATACTTAGATAAAATAGTTAGTCTGACACAGGTAATCAACATAGCTAAAAGGTCAGTTCTAGCTAAGGAACACACTCTGGTCGAGTTTATCATTAACCTTGAAATCGAACTCTTCAAGGGTATTTATGCTTCAGAATTTGATATTTCCGAAATAACGGAGTCATGTTTTGAGAAGAAGAAAGACATTACTAGTATCGTTCAGAAAGTGAATAGTGAATATACAGGAGAATCAGACTATTCCTCGGAAATATCAAATTTCATGGAACATAGTAATTTTAGGAGTTACAGAGAGGCACTTGGCATTAATGAATTGAAGCAAGATGCCTTGTTGTCGTAAGCTACGAAAAGTAATAAATGTGTCTCATTAAAAGATACAAAAGGGTCCGCCCCTGAACGTGGAAACAGCCATGCAGGTCTCGAACCTGCGACACACTGATGAAAAAACAGGCAATTATGTTATAATCTCACCATGAAACGCATACTGATGGAAGTATTGGCCTGCCCGGTATGCAAGGGTAAGCTGGAGCTTAACGTGGAGGCGGAGGGGGGAGGCGAAATATTCGTCGGCACGCTGTATTGCGACAAGTGTGATATCAGCTATCCTATCACGGACACCATCCCGAACCTGATGCTGCCGAATAGCGACTAATGCTTAAGCGCGGCCTTCACCCCACCCGAGACCCTTCGCTACGCTCAGGGTGACAGAGTGGGCGCTCAGGGTGAGCGGTAGTTATTCTTTAGTCCGGGTGGTAAGTAACGCCCTGCTCCGGGGCTTCCCAGGCCTCCACGGCGGTAAGGGTTACCGGTTCCCCGGCCAGTTTTTCCTTAAGTTCATTATAGATGGTAGTCGCGATATTCTCCGCCGACGGATTTATCTTATCGAACGGCGGCACGTCGTTAAGACAGGTATGGTCGTACCGCGCCAGGATATCGTTCAAATGCCGCTTTAAATCGGTAAAATCGTAAGCCAGGCCGATGTCATTCAGCTCTGAAGCCTTTACCTTCACCACCACGCGGTAGCGGTGCCCGTGCATGGCCTCGCACTTGCCCTGATATCCCCTCAGATAGTGGGCGGCGTCAAAATGCTTCTCGACGGTTATTTCATACATACTTTCCCTCACTTTGTCCGAGGTTATACTTTAATACTTTGTCATTGCGAGGGCGAAGCCCGCGGCAATCTCAATCACCGACGCGATTCCAGTTACGGATTCTCACGTCGGCCCGATATACCGGGCCTCCTCAGAATGACACCAGAAAAGAATTACTCACCCTCCCACTTCAATACGCCCTGCTTCTCTTTAATGGCGTCTCTCATATCCTTGATTTTTTCCCAGCTCACCGGGTGAACGAGTTCAGGGGCAATTTCGGCGAGGGGCACCATGACGAACGACCGCTCCGCCATGCGGGGGTGGGGGATTGCAAGATCGGGCGTATTAATGACGATATCCCCGTAAAGAAGTATATCAATATCGATGGTGCGGGGTTCGCCGGACTTACCGCGCCGGCCCATCTTGACCTCGATTCCCTTGGCCAGAGCCAGCAGTCCCTCCGGTGACAACCGCGTGGAAACCTCGCAGGCAATATTCAGGAAATGGGGCTGGTCTGTATTGCCTATCGGCTCCGTATCGTATATGGACGAAACCCTGCCTACCTTCATTCGCTGCGCCAGTAATTTCAGGGCCATGTCCAGGTTGTCCTCGCGGTTACCCAGGTTAGAGCCAAGCCCAAGATATACCCTGACGGCATCAGTCATTGACCGACCCCCTTCTGATGATGGCGTCACTCATGCGGCAGACAAGCTCCGTCTGACGGACATCGTGGACACGTACCATATCGGCGCCGTTAGCGATGCCGATGGCCGTGACCGCCAGGTTCCCTTCGAGACGTTTATCGGACGGCAGGTCCAGCACCAGGCCAATTATTGACTTGCGGGACGTCCCCAGCAGGATGGGCTTGCTCAACTGCTTCAACTCGGCCAGTCGATTGACCAGCTCCAGGTTCTGCTCCAGGCTCTTGCCGAAACCGATACCGGGGTCGACGATGATGTTCTCCGCCGCTACTCCCGCCTCCAGGGCGATTTTAATGCCCGTTTCCAGGTCGGAAATAACCCTGGCCATGACGCCGACTTTCGGGGGCGCATCACGTTGATTCGCCATGAGAATGATGGGCACGCCCGCCTCGGCGGCAACCTGCGCTACCCGCGGGTCCCTTTTGAGGCCCCAGATATCGTTAATCATGCCGGCGCCGGCCTTCACGGCACGACTGGCCACACCCGCTTTATAACTATCAATGCTTATCGGCACCGATATTTCCGCCGCCAGACGTTCTATCGCCGGGATGACCAGCCTGAGCTCATCGTCGAAGTCATCCACGGAAAACGGCTCGGTGCCGGGTCGGGTGGACTCCCCGCCGACATCGATAATATCAGCCCCCTCGGCTACCATGCGCTGCGCCTGGTCGAGCGTTGCCTCAACATCGTCACCCAGTCCGTCGCCGGAAAAAGAATCGGGACTGAGGTTACAGACCCCCATGATATAGGTCCGCTCTCCCCAGCGGAACTCTGTATTCCCGCAGCTCATGGCTGGCAAGGTCTTGTTCATCAGACATATTTTAACACTTCCAGATTAACTTATAAAACCGACTAATATGTTAATATAAATGGAAAGAGTCGCACCTGCCACACAGCACCCTTGAAAAGACAGGCCGTATGATAAATTCCGACATACTCCAGGAACCAATTACAGCAAACAGTCGGGGTAAACCGCCCTACGAGAGACCGTACCGCTGGATAATGCTGGCCGGTTTTTCTTTTCTCAGAATAGCAGCCGCGTTCATATTAAAAATAAAGTCGCCTTATGATAAAAAAGAACAGTAAATTAAGCAATATCAGGACTTTCAGCTCGCTGAAGAACCCGGTCTTCCGCCTGTACTATATCGGGATGGTAGGCCAGTGGTCTTCCATGAACATGCAGATTGTAGCCCGGTCTCTGCTCATCTACCGCATCAGCGGTTCGGGGGCCATACTCGGGTTAGCCTCGCTGGCCAATGCCATACCCACGATTATATTTTCTCTCTACGGAGGCGCCCTCGCCGACCGACTACAGAAAAAGGATATCCTCCTCTTCAGCATGATAGGTTCAATGCTGGTCTCCCTGGTCGTAGCCTTCGCGCTAACGATGGGCTACCTCAGCGAGGATGTCCCCGGTTCCTGGTGGATACTGGTGGTCACGGCTGCCATCCAGGGAGCGATAATGGGGCTGATGATGCCGTCGAGGCAGGCTATAATCTCCGAAATTGTGGACAGAGAACAGGTGATGAACGCCGTGTCCCTGAATACCATGGGTATGAATGCATTCCGAATATTGGCTCCGGCGGCGACGGGTTTCCTTATCGATGCCTTCGATTTCGCCAGTGTGTACTACATTTCCGGCGCCATGTACGGGCTGGCCTCAATCTGCATGTTTCTTATGCCGAAAATCATGCAGAAATACAGCGAAGGTCAGAATGCCCTTACGGATATTATAGACGGAATGCGGTATATCCGGCGTGAAAAGACGATGCTGCTGGTACTGGTGGCGACTCTATTCGTGATGATATGCGGTATACCATTCCTGCAACTCATGCCCATGATTACCGAGGATATTCTTAAGGTGGGCGCCAGCGGTATGGGGATACTTTTAAGCGTTTCCGGGCTTGGTGCTATCACCGGCTCTCTCATTCTGGCTTCAGTACCGAGTCGTAAAAGGGGCGCCATCATGCTCGTCAGCGGCATATTAATGGGGCTGGCGCTGGTGGTCTTTGCTTTTTCCAGCTGGTGGCTCGTATCCGTCCTTGTCGTGATATTTATCGGCCTGGGCCAGACGGGACACAGGGCAACCGGCAATGCCCTGGCACAGAACTATACCGCGCCGGAATACCGCGGCCGGGTGATGAGTTTCATGATGATGGGTTTGGGCTTTTCCAGCCTGGGTACGTTCTTTGCCGGTACAATTGCCGAGGCTATAGGGATACAGTGGTCAATCGGCGGTCTGGCTGTAATACTCGTTATAGTGTCCGCCGCGCTGCTCATTTTCACTTCCCGATTACGCAAGCTGGAATAAGAGTGTAATATCCTGAGTGTTTGCCCGTTAACAGTCCTTATGATATCATTAACTTGTTTTAATCTTAACTGGTGAGGTGAAGCTAATTTGAAAGATGAAATGGAAAAACTGGCCAGGCTTGAAGCCGAACTGAAAGCCGGGGGCGGGGAAAAGAGCGTACAGAAACAGCACGACTCCGGTAAACTGACAGCACGAGAGAGGCTTGACCTTTTCTTTGATAAAGGGACTTTCCAGGAGATGGACCTGTTCGTCCAGCACCGTTCCACGAACTTCGGCATGGACAAGGTATCTATTCCAGCCGACGGCGTCGTCACGGGGTACGGCAAGGTAAACGGACGCACCGTCTGCGCCTACGCCCAGGACTTTACCGCCCGGGGCGGCACACTGGGCGAGATGCACGCTAAAAAGATATACCGCGTCATGGACCTGGCCATGAAGATGAAGGTACCGATGGTAGGGTTTATCGACAGCGGCGGCGCGCGTATCCAGGAAGGCATTAACGCCCTCGACGGCTACGGCAATATATTCTTCCGCAACTCCTGCGCCTCCGGGGTTATCCCGCAGATATCGGCCATCATGGGGCCGGCGGCGGGGGGCGCCGTCTATTCGCCGGCGATGACCGACTTCGTTTTCATGGTGAAGAAGACCAGCTACATGTTCATCACCGGGCCGGCGGTAGTGAAGTCCGTCACCGGCGAGGAAATCGGCAACGAAGAGCTGGGCGGTGCACTCACGCACAGCACTAAAAGCGGCGTGACCCAGTTCGCCTGCGATAACGACGAGCAGGCAATCGAAGAAATTAAAAAACTGTTAAGCTATCTACCCC
>JAGLTT010000051.1 GCA_023135135.1 Dehalococcoidales bacterium | reverse complement strand
TAGTCCAGTTTCCTCAGGTGCTTAGAAAAGGAAATCATTCCTGTGGTGACGACGGCCAGGACTATGGCCAGACCGCCGATAGCCCACTCTATACCCATGGTCTCCGCCAGTATTCCACCGAAGAAGGTGCCCAGGCTAGACAGACCGAAGCCAACCATCATGAAGCTCATGACACGTCCCCGATAACCGGGGTCGACGTAATACTGTATCAGGGTAAAACCGATTGCCATCTGCCCCGTTTGTCCCAATCCGATGAAAACAGCCAGCGCCAGCGAGAGGTACCACTCTGCCGTAAAAGAGAAGGCTATCAGCGACAGACTTAAAATCAGGCCGCTGAACAGCATCATAATGCCGCGCTTTTTATTCGCCGCAGAGGCAAGGACAAACGAGACCACGATGGAACCTATTCCGGAAACGGCCATCAGTATTCCGAGACCGGAGGCACCGACCTTTAATACATCTTCGGTAAATATCGGCAGAAGCATGATGAAGGGCATGCCCAGTATAGTACAGGTGAGCGTAAATGCGAGGATGAGCATGATAGTCGTTTCACCCTTCATATAGCGGAATCCCGCCAATACCTCCGTGACGGTACTGCTGCCCTGGCGGGTTACCGGGCGAGTGGGCGGTATCCTGAACAGGAAAATGACAGAAAACATATACAGCACCGTCATAGTATAGTACACGGCGTCAAAGTCCCAGGCATCAATAATAAAGCCGGTAGCTGCCGGGGCCACAATCCGGAAAAAGTTCATCCCCATATTATTCAGGGATATCGCGTTCATCAGGTCTTCCGGCTTGACGATTTCCGGCACCATGGAAGCGCGTGACGGCATCATGATGCCCATGATAATTCCCTGCAACACGCTCGAGACTATCAGAACCCACCAGGCGCCAGGTACATCACTACTCAGGTAGTTCATACTCAATGCGATAGCGACACCTAAAGTGACTACAGCCGAAAGCGCCTGACTCCAGATTAAAATCTTTCTCTTCTCCAGGCGGTCGGCCAGGGCGCCGCCGTAGAGTGACAGGACCAGCATGGGTATCGCACCCGCCAGAGCCATAATCCCCAGGATAGCCCCCGAACCGGTGATGCGGTAAATAAGCAGGGTACGGGTTACCATCTGCATCTGCAGGGGAGCCCAGTGGCCTACCAGGGAATAGTAATAGAGCCGGTAAACAGGATTTTTAAAAGAACTGAAGACCCTCCTGCCGTACCCCGCTATGCCTCCCTCATCCGCCAACGGTCTGCCTATCTCCGGGTTCTTATCGCGATATTCGTCCAGATTCTTATTCACTTATTTTATCCGATACTTTCCACCTGGTGGCAAATGGGGAGAAACATCTTCCGGAAAAGAACGGGACTCTTCGGAGGGTACTCTTGTAATTTTACACCTCCACGCTCTTTCAGGCAAGGAGAGGCGTGAAGCAGAATGGACTTACATTGACTTCGTACGTGGGCGCTGCTAACATTATGGTGAGAGGCAAAGATGATGAGTAAGCAGGATATCCCGAGGCTGGTTCTATTCCCGCAGACGGCCGAGGTCAATCAAAAAGACCACCTGGTAATCGGCGGCTGCGATAGCGTGGCGCTGGCCGAGGAGTTCGGCACGCCCCTGTATGTCTTTGATGAAGTCGACCTGCGCAGCCGGTGCTCCGAGTTTACGAAGGAATTCAAGCAGCGTTACCCGGATACCACGGTCTGCTACTCCGCCAAGGCTTTCACAAGTAAAGCCATGCTGCAGCTTGTCAAGGAGGAGGGGCTCGACCTTGACGTAGTCTCGGGCGGGGAGCTGGGCATTGCCCGCTCGGTGGATTTCCCCGCGGAGAGGATTCATTTCCCCGGCAACAACAAGTCGGCCGAAGAACTTGAAATGGCCATTCAATGTGGTATCGCCCACATCGTGGTGGACAACCCGCATGAGCTCGATATGTTAATAAAAATCGCCGGCAAGAGGAAGGTCGATATCCTGCTGCGGCTGTCGCCGGGCATAGACGCACACACCCACCAGTACAATACTACCGGTACGGTGGATTCCAAGTTCGGTTTTACACGGTCGACCTGGGACGAGGCGGTCGCTACGGCACTGGCGGCACCCAATCTGAGCGTTGATGGCTTGCACTTCCATATCGGCTCGGGAATCTTCGAGATGGAGCCGTACGAGAAAGCTATTGAAGTCGTGCTTGAGTACGCTGCAGAGATAAAGCAAAAGCGTAACTTTGAAATTAAAGTGCTGAGTATTGGCGGGGGATTCGGCGTCCAGTACACACTGGAGGCGGTACCACCGCCTATCTCTACCTGGGCTGAAGTGATAGCCAACAAGGTTACCAGCCAGTGCCGGGAGCTGAAGCTCTCACCGCCGAAGCTGATTATCGAGCCGGGCAGGGCGATAGTTGCCCTGGCCGGGGTGGCGCTGTACCGGGTGGGGGTGATTAAGGACATACCGGGCATCCGGCATTATGTCTGTGTGGATGGGGGCATGGGCGATAATATCCGCCAGCCGATGTACGGTGCCCGGCAGGAAGCACTGGCAGCGAATAAGGTCTCGGTAAAGGAAACCGGTAAGGTCACTATTGCCGGCAAGTACTGCGAGTCGGGCGATGTCCTGATAAATGACATCAGCATGCCCGAGTTAAACGCCGGCGATATCCTGGCAATAGCCGGCAGCGGTGCCTACTGCGTACCGCTGCAGAGCAACTATAATGCGTCCTGCCGTCCGGCCATAGTCTTCGTCAGGGAAGGTAAGTCCCGCCTCATCCGGCGCCGGGAAACACTTCAAGACCTTACCCGGTGTGATATCGTTTAACGAGGAGACTCTTAATGTGGCAGATAATCGGACAGACCCGTGCGGTCTCTCTGTTGCAGCATAGTCTGGAATCAGGCAATCTGGCCCACGCCTACCTGTTTATCGGGCCGTCCCATGTCGGCAAGATGACCCTGGCTGTACATCTGGCGCAGGCGCTTAACTGTGAAGCCGCCGAACGCCCCTGCCTCGAATGCGCTTCCTGTGAAAAGATAAAAGCAGGGAGCCACTCCGATGTCCAGGTAATCGGCCTGACCCGGAACGAGGATACCGGCGAGGCTATGTTAATAAGTATCGGACAGATAGAAGACCTTCAGCACGATGCCAACTTACCGCCATTCGAGGGGAAGCACAAGGTATTTATCATTGACCCTGCGGAACTGCTTTCGCTTCCGGCGGCCAATCGCCTGCTGAAGACACTCGAAGAACCAGCAGATAAGGTGACGTTCATACTATTAACGATAAACGACAGGTTGCTGCCGACTACCGTAATCTCGCGCTGTCAGCGTCTGGAACTGCCGCCGCTGTCCGTTGCCGAGGAAGCTAAGGCTTTAATGGACAGGCTGGGTATAGAACCGGAGCGGGCCAGGCTCCTCGCCGGGCTTTCTCACGGCTGCCCGGGATGGGCGTTAGCGGCAGCCGGCGACGACAGCCTGCTTCAGCAGCGCGACCAGGAACTGAGCAGGATGCTCGATACTATCAAGGCCGACTACGTAGAGCGTTTCGCTTACGTGTCCCGGCTGGCCGCAAGGTTCACCCAGAATAGAGGCGCGGTCTACGATATACTCGACCTGTGGCTCGATTACTGGCGCGACCTGATGTTGGTTAAACTGGACCATCATGATATGATAACTAATATCGACCGTAAGGATGAACTCGTCGAGATGGCCGGTGGCTATCGACTTAACCAGATGAAGGATTTCATCAAGAGCATCAGTTCGACCGCGGAACAACTCAGGCAGAACGTCAATACGCGGCTGGCACTGGAGGTACTGATGCTCGATATACCCAGCAAGGAAGGAGGTGGCGTGGAAAATCTGAATAACCGGATTTCCGTGAAATATGGCTAATATCGTTGGAATACGTTTTAGAAGAGCCGGTAAAGTCTATTATTTTAACGCTGGCGATATCACTTTAGAGACCGGCGACTACGCCGTCGTGAAAACAAGCCGGGGTACGGAATTGGGACACGTTGTTATCGCCCCCGACCAGGTACTGGCCAGCGAGACAGGGGAAAACCTTAGCCCGGTGATACGCAAAGCAGAACCGGAGGACATCACCAAGGCAGAGGAGCTAGATGCCAAGGCGGAGGAAGCCCTGATTGAGTGCGGCAAGATGATTGGTAAACTGCAGCTGCCCATGAAGCTGCTATCCGCCGAATATAATCTCGACAGCAGCCGATTGACGTTTCTATTCAGCGCCGAGGAAAGGGTCGACTTCCGCGACCTGGTACGCCAACTGACCGGAAACTTCAAAGTAAGAGTAGAGCTGCGCCAGGTAGGCAGTCGGGACGAGGCTAAATTACTGGGGAGCTTCGGGCGGTGCGGTAGACCGCTGTGCTGCACGAGCTTCCTGACCGAATTCACTCCCGTCTCCATTAAAATGGCTAAAGAGCAGGACCTGCCGCTCAATCCCATGAAAATATCCGGGGCCTGCGGTCGCCTGATGTGCTGCCTGGCCTACGAGGGTGAGCAATACCGCCTTATGAAGGAGAAAATGCCCAAGGTGGGGCAGAGAGTATCCACGCGTATTGGCGAGGCCACCGTGGTGGGGAGTAATCCGTTGAAGGAAACGGTGCTGGTTGAGATGGATAGCGAAGCTACGGTAGAACTGCCTCTCGCTGACGTTTCTTATTGAAACAGGTACTTACGCCACTCGTCCCGGTTACTCACGTAATGATAGGGGACGATATAAAAGGGGCCACCGGTGGGAGGATATGGCTGCCGGATGAGCTTCATATGGGCTTCCTTGGGCGTGCGGCCTGCTTTACGCCGATTACAGGCGACACAGGCGCTGACGACATTTTCCCAGGTATGCTGACCGCCGCGATAGCGCGGTACGACGTGGTCGAGAGTAAGGTGCCGACTCTGCTCACCACAGTACTGGCAGGTATAGCGGTCGCGATTGAATATCTCGTAGCGAGTCATCTTTCTTCTGCGGCGGGGGCGTTTAATCAACTGGGAGAGACGTATGACCGACGGCAGCGGCAGGGTTTCACTGATGGTGTGAATGTAGCCGAGGCCGTCCTCAAGCATCTCCGCCTTCCCCTGATAGACGAGTACCACCGCCCGGCGGGCACGGCACACCGTCAGCGGCTCGTAGCTCTGGTTCAAGACCAGCACGGGATGGTTAATCATCATCTCTCTTTCAGGCGTAACTGCCCCTATTTTACTGCAAAGCTACGTGAGGTGCAAGACGAGGCTAAACCTGATTACAGAATACTTTCCGGATAACTACAAGGGGCTCCGTGAAATTTACATCGCTTTCTTCCCGACGGTTGCTTTGAGGCGTTCGTAGGTGTCTCCCCCTTGAGAGAAGGGGCAGACCTTGATACAGACGGCGCAACCCATTGTCCTTAAGAAAGGACCTATGCACTTCTCCCGGTCAATGCAGGTCCATATGGTATTTATACCGGGAACACCGGCAATGTTGACTACCTTCTCGCTGTTAATCGCCTGCCCCGGACACTCTTTCTCACAGAGCTTACACTGCTCACAGTACTCTGTAATCCATTCGTGGTCATGATTGTCCGTGAACTCGAAGTACTTGTGTTCAATAAACACGGGAGCGAGACGGACACGAGGTCCATACTCCGGAGTAACCAGTATTCCGGAGCGGCCCTGCCAGCCCAACCCTGCCTTACCGGCGAGTGACGGGTTATTGACAAGCCCCCCCATGGGATGATTGCTCTGACACCGCACGCCCTTTTTACGCAGCCACCGGGCAATCTCGTTGACTACCATACCGAGGCTTGCGTAGACACGCATCACCTCCTGACTGGCCCGGGAACCAGGAGCATGGGCAATCTTATCCTTATTCATTTCCTGGCTCACCACAAGCGCATACCGAAAGAGCGTGAACTTATCCCGGAATATCATCTGCCGGGGGAGCTCCGTGAATCCGATTCTTACATCACCCCAC